>JBKDHQ010000116.1:0-45793 GCA_046336365.1 Neisseriaceae bacterium | reverse complement strand
AAACACTTACCCTTTTCTATATTTTCACTACTGCCGCGCTTCGCTTGCCTCCTCAAAAAAATAAACAAAATAAATTTTATTTATTTTTTCGAGGTATGTTTTACCTCAAATTCCTGTTGCTTTTCATTTTTGAATTTGCGTAAATTTGATGGACAGAGGGCTTGTTTATTCTTACTAATTTATTGTATAATAGCTATAAAAGTTTATTATACTTAATTTCATTCAAAGTTATTGGTTGTTATAGGTAAACGAATTGGACATTTTCAAAAGTATCGCAAAACAATTTATAGTTGTTACTATATTTATGTTTTTAATTTATAGTGACCATTTTGAAGTAGAGAACAAATCTTTATATTTTGAACTTTATAATAATTTATCTCATTTTTCTATGATGATATTTCTTCAACCACTCTTGCTCATTTATATTTACACTAATAAATATACTTTTTACTTATTTTTATTATTTTTTGGTTTGGTATCCTTAATAACATTACTCCAAGTATTCATTGAGATAGTTTCAATTACACTAATTAAAAATAAATTCTTACTAATTAAACTTTTAAATAATAAAGCATTTTTTCCACTAACACATACTATTTCCCAAATATCTTTAAAGTTTTTGCAAACTGAACACGCAATACTTCCATTTATATAGTCATATTTCAATAAGTCATACCTAATTAAATAACCACATGGTAATTTAAAATCCATATTATTAGATAATTTTTAGCACTGATTAGTGATCTAATTATTAATAAAATTATTTGTAAATAATGAAAGCGTTCAAAATGAGCTGTAATAAGGAATATATCTATTTATTCAATTAGATTCACTAATATATATGTTTTATATTAAGTTTAGAATGATATCTTTCATTATTTGTCATCAAACCATTCTTTAGGAATATATTATGAAATATTTATTTAAAAAAATTATTTTAACAAATGTAATTGTATTAACATTATTTTTAAATGCTTGTGGAGCAGGTAGTGTTTCTTCTAATGATTTATCTACTTCATCAATAGACCAATCTTATCTTAATCTAAAGATAGTAGGCAACGAAACCACATATCCATCAATTGATTTAGAAATGGTTGCGTTTTTTTCCCTTTATGGATTTAATGATTCATCTATTTGCTTGGACCCTAACCCATATATTCATCTAGCAAGTACTGATTCATTAAGTGTTAACATGAACTCAAATATCTATTTATTTCACCGAAACACTTGTAAATACGTTGCAGATATTGGCAGTATAAATTTACCAGAAAGTTATGAAAAACAAATTACATTAAATTATAAAAGTTATAATTTTTTAGCAAAACTTCCAAATTTTCCACAAGTATACACGATTGAATCTGCAACTTGTACTAATCAAGGGAACAATTTTAGCTGCAATGTAACAACTAATAGACCTGTTGGTGAAATTTATTCTGTAGGATCACCTTATTATATAACTGATTATTGTGGTTCTTCTATTTTTTCTGATGCTACAGTTGAAAATAATGGTCATGATATATTTAACTTTACTGCACAATGTAATAAAATATCTAACCCAAGTATTACTTTAGTAATTGATACTAATCCTGTCAGGGTGAATCCAGTTACTAATTATGAATCTGGAGATATTAATATGCAATATTCATTTATGTTTTTTTCAAAAACAATAAACGGAAAAATGCAATAAATATAATTGCAGAAAAGAACCCATTTTCATTATTAGGCATTTTTTGATGGAAATGGGCCACAATTTAATTCATAAAGACAAAATAAGCATAAATTTATCTAATGCTTAGCCATTCAGATTTGATCATATCCAAATTATTAGTTTTAGGATATCCCATAATATAAGGTTTAGTAAGTCTTGTAGATACAAGTTGATATAAAGGAATAATTGAATAATCATTTAAAGCTAAAGTTAATGCTTTATGATATCTATCAATTGCTACATTACTATCATTAGATTTTACAGCCTCACTTATAAGGTTATCATAATAGCTGTTACAATATTTAGTATAGTTTACTACTGAATTACACTCAAAAATTGGTGTAAAAGTAGAAACTCCATCATAATCTGCATACCATCTACCAAATGAAATATCATAAGCCCCACGTTTTCTAGTTTGCAGAAAAGACTTCCAATCTTGATTTTCAACTAAAACATTAATTCCTAATGTATTTTTCCACATAGAAGCAATTGCCAACGCTACTTTCTTCTGTTCATCATTATTAAAATAAGTTATTGTGAGTTTTAAATCGTGGTCATTACCGTATCCAGCTTCATTATACAATTTTCTTGCTAGCTTGTTGCGTCTTTCCTGCGAGTAATTTTTCCAGGAATAATTAATTTTTGCATATTTGCCATGGTCAATAGTGGGTGAAATTATTGAATATAATGGTATTACACCACTTCCCAAAACATTTTTATCTAACAAATTACGATCTATAGCAAGTGATAATGCTTTCCTAACCCTAATATCCTTAAATTCTGGTTTTAGCATATTAATATTATAGTATGCTATTGCATCAATTGGAACTATATGTAATTGTGAATTATACCTTTTTTGTAGTGTTTTAAATTGATTAATTGGAATAGTCCAAGTGACATCCAATTCTCCTGTTTTATATTTTGAAATAATGCTATGTGGATCAATTAAAGGATAAAATTTAACATTTTGAATTTTTAGATTCTTCTCATCATAGTAGTTTGGGTTCTTACTAACTAATATGTAACCATTAACTACATGTTCTTTTAATACATATCCGCCTGATGTAACTATATATTTTGGTTTAACCCATTCTCTACCATATTTAGTAACTATATGCTTAGGAATGATTGAAAAAGATGGCCTAGATATTTTAGATATGAAATCTGCATCAGGATATGCCAAATTAACATGTAATACACCATCGTTAAGAGCTTTTACATCTAAGGCACTAGGTGGTAATTTATGTGCTACAATTTGTGATGCGTTCAAAATAGATGAGGCAATTAACGTATATGGAGATCCAGTTTTAGGATTAACCAGCCTTTGCCAAGAATAAACAACATCAGGTGCAGTGATTTTTGTTCCATCTGAAAACTTTATACCTTTACGTAAATAGAAAGTATAGGTTTTACCATCTTTAATTACATTCCATGATTCAGCTAAACCAGGTATAACCTTATTTGCTTGATCAAAGGTAACTAACCCTTCAAATAAATCATTAGCTACTCTGGTAGAAGTCATGTCTTGAATTAATTGTGGATCAAGATCAGGAATCTCTGCACCAATATCGACAAAGAGTGTATTCTTATCTAAAGTCTTAGTTTGTTGATTATCATTATTTTTGAAACATGCAGAACAAACTAATACAATTAAACTTAAAATAACAATTTTTTGCATAATTAATACTTAAGGAATATTTCAAAGCCACATTCTAACACATTTATATTATTTATATTTTATACCCTATGTATTGATTTATTTTATTCAATAAAAAGTCAGATTTAGGTTATATTTTATAAATGTTTTTGTTTATGCAATTTCTATAAATCAATGTAACTACTTATGGTTCAATCTAGTCTGGTCAGATAATTGACTAACTGACACTATCTGATTTACTCGTGAATACAATATAATTTGTTATATGTGAAAGGTTGGGAATAATTAGATGGTCTTAGAACTTAGTATAACTTATTAAAATTTAAATACAACAAATTTCTATACTTTAAGAGCTATTAATAATTGTATAATTACGGTAATAAAATTATTAGAATATGTCTTAGGAATGAAATATGACTATAAAAGATTATGATTACATATATTTACATGGTTTTGCATCAAGTCCACAATCAAGTAAAGCTCAATTTTATAAAAATAAATTTGAAGAGTTTGGTGTAAAGATAAATATCCCAGATTTAAATGGCGAAGACTTTCCACACTTAACTTTAAGCCGTCAATTAAAACAAGTACAACAAATAATTAATTCTTGCAATAAACCCATTTTACTTATTGGTTCAAGCATGGGAGGTATAACTAGTTATATATTAGCAGAAAATAACCCGAATATAAAAAAAATAATCTCACTTGCTCCTGCATTCCAAATGTCAGAATTATGGGCTGATGGTATTTCTGATGATGACCTTCAAATTTGGCAGAATAATGGTTATCACAGCATTTTTCATTATGGTTATGGCAAACAAACTCAATTACATTATGAATTCTATACTGACTTATTTAACCATAATGATCATAGCTTTAAACGGCACATTGATAGCTTAATCTTCCATGGCAAAAAAGATGATGTTGTACCAATTAAATTAAGTGAAGCATATGTGCAAACAAACCCAAATGCAACACTAATAACTCTAGATGACAATCATAGTATTAATAAGTACTTAGATTATATGTGGGAAATGTCGATTGATTTCATTTGTAAATAGTCATAAAATATGAATCTAAAAAGCTATAAATTAACAATTGGTAGTACAGATACTAAACATAAACTTTTACGACACTTACCTAGCTCAGACTCTCTATTGATTGCTAAAATATCAGAAACAACATCTTGTCCGCTGTTAATCATTACTAATGATGCTTATAATGCAAATAGAATCTTTGATGAACTAGAATTTTTTGCAAGTAATAAAAAATTTGCTATTTTTCCAGACACTGAAATATTACCATATGAGAGAACTACACCACAAAGTGGAATAATTGCTGACAGATTAAAGTGCCTGTGGCAGGTTAGTATTAAGCAATTAGATATAGTAATTATACAAGCTAGCACATTACAAACTAGAATATGCCCTATTAATTACTTACATTCACGATTACTTTCACTTAAAATCAGTGATAAATTATCAATCAGTGAGCTACGAATTAAGTTAGTAAGTGGTGATTATGTAATGGTAGATAGAGTATATGAAGCAGGCGAATTTGCTATACGTGGTGGTATTATTGATATAATTCCTATGGGACATCATAATTTAATTCGAATAGAACTTTTTGATGATGAAATTGAATCCCTAAAAATAATTGATCCAAAAACAAATCAACTAATTAAAAATATCAATGAGATAGATATCATTCCCACCCATGAATATCCAATTGATCAAGATGGCATAAAAGTATTTATCAATAAATTTAAAGATAAATTTCCAAAGCCTTCTAATAAAGATTTCATTAAAGAAATAGAAAATGGTAGGTTTCCGGCTGGGAGCGAATTTTATTTGCCATTATTTTTCGATAAAACTGCTACCTTTCTAGATTATCTCGATAATAAATGGCAAATTATCAATTATTCTAATACAATTTCACAATTAAACCATAATTGGCAAGAAATAAACCGTAGGTTTAATTTATTTAACTACCAATATCCATGTTTAGATCCTGTAGAAATTTTTATAGCTACCAATAATATAATAGAACAATTAAAAAACTTTACTAATTATGAGATCGCTGAATCAGGGACTTTAGATAACAATATTAAACTTATACCAGATATACTTGTGGATAATAGAAAAACCAATCCATTTAGTAAATTACAAGAATTCATACAAAATTTTAAGGGAGATATTTACTTAACTGTTGATAGCATTGGCCGTTTAGAAGTTTTACAACAAACATTAAATAATTTTAATATCAATAATAATAATCATCCAAATTTCAAAATTATTCAAACATTCTTATATAATGGTTTTATATGCAATAATACAGCTTTTATTACTGAACATGAACTATATAAGAAAGAAGAAAGATTCTCATCGGATTATATAAGACGCCATCGTAATGTTACAAATTATAGCCAATTTGATAGCAACGCACTAATTAAGGACTTAGCTGAAATACAAGTTGGTGATTTTGTAGTACATATTAATCATGGAATTGGTAAATATTTGGGCTTAACTACTCATAACATTGGAGATATCAGTTATGATATGTTAGAGCTTGAATACCAGGATGAAGCCAAATTATTTATTCCAGTTCAAAATCTACATTTAATTAGTCGCTATACATCAATTAATGAAAATAACATAGAAGCAACAAAACTTGGTAGTAATGGTTGGGATAAAATCAAAGCTAAAGTCGAAAAACGGATTAATGATACTGCAGCTGAACTTTTAGAACTTTATGCGAAACGTGAGTTAGAATGTGGGCATAAATTTACTTTACCTCAAGAATATGATGAGTTTTCTGAACAGTTTGGCTACGAACCAACGGTTGATCAAGAAATTAGCTTTAAAGCAATAATACAAGATATGATAAACCAAAAACCAATGGACAGACTCATTTGTGGAGATGTAGGTTTTGGTAAAACAGAAGTTGCAATGAGAGCTGCATTTATTTGTGCAATGAATGGCAAGCAAGTAGCACTACTTACTCCAACCACACTTTTAACTGAACAACATTATCAGAATTTTATTAATCGCTTTGCAAATTTTCCACTCAAAATCGCTGAAATTTCTAGATTTAAAACCAAAAGTGAAATTACCAATACTTTACAATTAGTAAAATCTGGAAATATTGATATACTAATTGGAACTCATCGTTTAATTTCCAGCGATGTTGAATTCAAAAACCTAGGATTGATTATTATTGATGAAGAGCATCGATTTGGCGTTAAACAGAAAGAACGCTTAAAACAATTACGGGTAAATGTTGATACACTAGCAATGACTGCTACTCCAATTCCACGCACTTTATCAATGGCTTTAGAAGGTATACGTGATTTCTCAATTATTGCAACCGCTCCACAACGTAGATTAGCTGTAAATACTATTATTTGTAATGAGGATAAAGAATTAATCCGTGAAGCAATTTTACGTGAGATTCGTCGTGGTGGACAAATATTCTTTTTATATAATGACGTTGCAACAATTTCTAACATGTACGATAAATTGATTAATTTAATGCCAGAACTCAATATATCAATTGCACATGGACAGATGAATGAACATCACTTAGAACAAACTATCAAGGACTTTATTAGACAAAAATATAATATACTTTTATGTTCAACAATCATTGAAACTGGAATTGATATAGCAAATGCTAATACCATATTTATATACCGCGCTGATAAACTTGGTTTAGCCCAGTTACATCAATTACGCGGGAGGGTTGGTCGTTCTCATCACCAGGCATATTGTTATATGATTGTCCCAGAAAATATAACTAAAGATGCAAAAAGGCGGTTAGAAGCAATAAGCATGACATCTGAGCTTGGTTCTGGTTTTCATTTAGCATTACATGATTTAGAAATCCGCGGTGCAGGAGAAATATTAGGTGATAAACAGTCAGGTGATATAAAAGAAGTTGGATTATCTTTATATACTGATATGTTAAAAAAAGCCATTCGTAAATTAAAGAATAACCTTAAACCTGATGATTTTGATACGCAAATAGAGTTAGCATCTGAAGTTAATATAAACATAACTACTATTTTACCACATGACTATTGTAACAGCGTACATGAGAGACTGATTTACTATAAAAGATTAGCCAAAGCACGTACTGTAGAAGATATAGATGCTATATATCAAGATATTATTAATACACATGGAATTGCGCCACTTGATGTAAAAAATCTGATTAATAGTCATTATTTAAGAGTAAAAACTCTTAAATTCGGAATTAGCAAACTTGACATATCAGAGAAGAGTATTAGTATTACTTTTCTTGACCCTCCCAAACTTGATCCTATAAAAATGGTAGAATTAATACAAGAGTTAAAAACTTGCAAAATAGTTGGGAATAACAAGCTAATCTGGCATACTGATTTAAAATCAGCTACTGAAAAATTTGCTAAAGCTGACTATTTATTGGATAATCTATCTTTAGAATCATAACAATGATATATCTTAAAGTTATATTTTAATACTTCATTACATGAATCTTTGCTTTTTTATTAAATTAAGTAAGTTAATATATACGTATAAACAATAATAACATGAAAAAGTGAAGATTCCAAGTTTTATCTGAGAAAAAATCTTTTGTAAGAAATATACACTACAAAACCTGAAGATAGTGAAATAACTTTATACACTAATTACATGTCTTAATTAAATAATTCAATACATCAGTAGCAATAGGATAAAGATTTTCAATTTTATCAGAAGCGCCATTTACGTTGACTGCTACTGAAATTTTAGTTGATGGATCATAATAATATACTGCTGTGAATCCGAATGTTCTACCATATTTACGATAAATTACACCATAATCTTTAGAATAAACACCCTCAAAACCTAATCCATATGCAAGTGGATCAGTAACCGATGGTGAAACAATTTCTGATGCAGATGATTCCGAAATAAATGTTGTTTTTAATATTTGTATTTCATCTGTGGATAAAAGATTATTTGGTGTAAATAATGCATTTGCAAATACATTAATATCATGGCTTGTTGAAATTAATGCTCCAGAACTACCTAAAATAGAAAGGTTCCATAATGTTGGGTCAAAGGCCCCTTCTATTGAATATCCATGCACCAATTTTAATGGATCCACTTCATCTTGCGGTAAGCCATATATATAATAGGTATTGGATAATCTAAGCTTATCAATTATACGCTTTTTAATTTCAATCCCTGGATCATTACCAGTAATTTTACGAATTAATTCGCCCAAGAGAAGATAGTTAGTATTGTTATATGCGTATTTAATACCACTAGGCGAAAAATCCAGTGATTTATTTTTCTGTGAATCTAATATATCTATAGAACTTATTTTCTGCATTGGGTTTTGAAGATATTTCAACATTAATTGTTGATCCTTAGTGTAATCGGGTAAACCGCTACTCATATTTATCAGTTGTTTTATAGTAATATCATTCCATTGTGGATAAACATCTAAGCCAAGTATTGTTCCAACTGTGTTATTAAGATTTAATTGCATATTTTTATATTGAGGATCATTTAAGATCATTAGTAAAGTAATCGCCGTAAATGATTTGGTTAAGCTACCTATTTGGAAAAGATTAGATTCGGTAAGTGGACGTATATCGTTTAAGCCAATACTACCAGAAAGTACACTAATTAAATCACGTGATTCACATCGTGCCGTTATTGAGATTGCAGTAACACTTGCAAACTTAGCATAATTTTTTAAATAATTATCCGCTAATTGTTGAATTCCATTTTTTATGTTACTTTGTTGCTGTAAGTTAGAGCTTCCTGAATTAGTACAACAAGTAATTATTAAAGATATTGCTATTGTCATTAAATACTTAAGGATAGTAACCAAAGTTTTGTTCCTGTATGCTATGTTCAATTTAATAATGTTCTATCATAACTCATGAATTTATTCAAAAAATTTCCTATATAAAAATATTAAACTTAATCTGAATTGGTTTATATTATAATACCTGAATCCGCACTTTTTTTATTAAACTTAATAAACCCATCACTCCGAACGATCTTTCTTTGAAGATATAGAATAAAAATAGAAATCAACATTGGCATCAATATGATTCCAAACTTAGTTTCTCTTACTAGTATTTCAGAAATCATTGGCGCAAATCCAGAGATAACAAGCCCACAATTCCAAGCTATTGAACAAGATGTCATTCTATAAGGAATTGAAAACACTTCAGCATATAAGCTAGTCATAGTGCTTGCAATACTACAAAAAGATACAACTAAAACTAACATAACTAATAATAGCAAATAAACATTTTGAGTTACAAAAAACATTAAAGGTGAAATACATAGGAAAACAACTGTCATTATCTTACCAAATGTAACTCTCTTCCCTATTTTGTCCGCGATATAACCCATACCAGGGTAAGCAAATATTGATATAAAATATAATATATTCATAATAACAAGAGCTTTAGTATAACTATATAATAGATGAATTTGCATAAACGTCATAAAGTAAGTAAATAATATGTAATATAAACAACCTGTACTTGCAGACATACAGATCATACAAAATAATTCAGTTGGTTGTTTTTTAAAAATCTCCCAGAAACTAAATCTATGCCCTTTATTTTCAATAATTGTTATATCTGGCCTTAGTTTTAAATAAACAATAAAAAGAACTCCACTAAATAAAAATGGGATTCGCCAAAATCACGACTCTGATGTATAACCACTATTAAAACTTATTAATTTTAATGATACTAATCCAATTAAAGATGCGATTAAGCTTCCTAAAACTGCTATAGCATGAACTAAGCCCACGAATAATGACCTCTTTGGGATAGAGGCTTCAACAGCAATAGTAATTAACCCAGAAAATTGCCCACCAGCTGAAATACCCTGTAATATTCGCAATAAAACCAGAATAACTGGAGCTAAAATACCCAAACTGTTATAACTTGGAATTATACTAACCAAAACAGTAGGAATCACCATAAACCACACAGCTAAATTTACACTATAATGTTTTCCATATTTATCACCGATATGCCCAAAAATTATACCACCTATGGGACGAGCTATAAATCCAATGGCAAAAGTTAGAAGCGTTAATAATATTGAAATAAACTGGTTATGGTTGGGAAAGAAAGTATTTGATATTTGTACAACAAAAAGTCCATATAAGGAAAAATCATACCATTCTAATATATTACCAAAAGATGTTTTTATAAAATTAGAAGTAAGCTTACTAGAATGTGGGCTAGATTTTACAAATTCCATTACTATTTCCTTGTATTCCACTCACAATTTTCATACATGCTATTGGCAAGCAAATTTCCACAATTCTAAATTATGTTATTGCAAGAGATATAGACTCTGATATTATTAAAGTCCACCTTAGTAGACTTTAATAAATTAAGAAACATTTATTATTTTAATTATTTACCTGTTTTTTTATAAATCTGGTAAAGTTTTAGCAACAACTCATTAATATGATTTGCACAATCTACAGGCTGGCTATTTAGAGCAACAGTTATAACTAAGCCTTTACCATCTGTATTTTTTGAGTTTTGTGGGAAATAAACGTATAATACTCTATAACCTAAAGTTTCACCTTGATAAAAATATACTATTCCTAATCCAGGTTTATAGCTAGAACCAACACCTAAACCAAATCCACTTGGATCTTTTTGATTCAGATTTTTTATTACATTTCCATTACTCATTGATACAAATGATCTTAACTCGATTAAGGATTTTGCATTTAAAACCCCCTTATTATTTGATGATCCTTTTACTGTATATAATTCTCTAGCCCACTTGCTAACATCAGTTGGGTTTGATACTATCCCACCTGCAGCTCCTGCCCAAGACATATCTCCACATTTTAAATCAGTAGTTTTTTTACCTAAACTACATAATGGATCAGATTTTCCTATTATATAATGGTTAATATTATCATTAGTTAAGTTATAATAGTACCCAGACACCATACGTTTTGTAATATCTTTTGGATATACATCTTCAACATAATAAGTATTAAATAATCCAGCATCTTTAATTAGCTCATTCATAAGATTAGGGAAAGTTTTACCACTTACTTTTGAAGCTATCATGCCAGCTAATATATAATTTGTATTTGAGTAATAATATCCAGGTGTTAATTTCTTACCATAAGATAACTTTATTATATCATTTGGCATAAAGTGTGTTTGAAGACTATGCCCTTCAGATTCATAAAATCCTTTAGTCTCTGAGTAATTATCTAAACCAGCCGTCATATTAAGCAATTGTTTAATAGTAACATTTGCCCATTCTTTGTATTCTGGAAAGAATTTGCCAACTTTATCATTTATATTTAATTTTCCTTGCTCTTCAAGCCTTAAAATTACTGCCGCTGTGAATGATTTAGTGATACTCCCAATTTGGAATAAGCTTTGTTCATTTACATCTTGAGTTTGGCTTTCACGAGTACTACTTCCCGCAACCAAATTTTTACTAACACCACTACTTGGGCTAATATTAACAGAAATTGCTGAAATATGCTCAATTTGACCATACTCATTAAGATACTGTTTTAATGCAGCTTTTAACTGATCATCTGATTTATTTATCTTTGATTGATGTACTTTAGCATATACATTACTACTAGAAATCAAAAATACGCTCAAAATAATACTTAAATATTTTAACTTCATATATACTTTCCAACAAAAATAAGTTATTTACTCAACCATTTAAAATGATTGTGTGATTATAACGCATGATCCTAAATTTTTGCAGAAAATATTTAAATTATGTTTTTGGAAAATGGCTTACAAATGCCTTAAGAAAAGTCAACTTTTATGAAATATGTTGTTCTAACCCAAAAGCTAACCCTTATAAATACTTAATTGCCCAGGATATGTAGCAAAAAGTCTTTGAACTTATTGAAATCAACATAAACTGTTGAAATAGAATCTTGAACTACAGCTTGTCCTTCTGCTAAAGAATCATCAATTTGATAAGTAACAGATAATCTAGACTCACTTAGCTGATTTTGAAGAAAAGGTATATTAGCGCTATTGGCAATGACTTTTAACTCAGCTAGATTAAGAATATCCCATAATTCTTCTCTGATTATACCCATTAAATTATCATGATTAAGATGTAATACATTGAGCTTAGTTAAAATTTTATAAATTAGCCTGTGTAAATTGTCAGAATAATGGTTTAAATATGTATCAATTTGTATTAAATTGTCTTCTCTAATTTGCTGAGTAGTTTCAGCTAATTTAGTTTGATACTCAATATATAAATCTTGTTTAAGTTTTTCACACTCAGCATGTGTGTCATCTAATAACTTTTTACATTGTGCTTCAACTTTTGCTTTATATTGGTTTACTCCACTTAATAACGAAAGATCATCTTCACTTAATATTCTCTTTATCTTATCTGCATTTATAACTTTACCCATTCTATTTCCTATATTATACGTATTCAATACTAAATTTTTGTGGCTTTATAAAATCGAATTTACGTGTTTCTTCTTTAGGAGAAAGCTGTTTAAAACATGCACGAATACCATCAATAACCTTTTGATGCTGTGCATTTGTATCATTAAATATTGCTAGTGGTAAACCAGAAAAAAGTAAAACAAGTTGATTCAAAAACCCTGGTTTTGTAGTCAAATCAATCTCGATACCTAACTGTGCTATTAAGTTATTTACTGCTGATTCACTAACAAAACCTAATTCAGCAAAGTTAACAATACCACCTATACTTTTTTGATAATCTGCTGCTATTTTATCAATTTCTAATAGCTTATTTGACTCGATTTTCTGATTAAAATTTTTCACCTTTAGAAATATACTTTGAATAATTGCAAGATTTTTCTCAAGTTTCAAATATAATGATAGTTCAGTTAAGTTCTCAAAATTATTTTGATTTAATTTTAAGTTATTTAAAATTTGTGAACGATACCTCAAACAGTTAGATACTAAATTTTCAAACTCATTATCCAAAGTATCCTTTATAAATCCCAGAACTTGCTTAATAGTAGCTAATTTTACCTCTCCAGATGACAAATTGGCTAATTGATTGGCAAGTTTCAAGTTACCATGAATTGAAGGATGCTTTGCCAATTCGAAAAATTCAAAAAGTAAGCTGCTATTTTGCTGCTCTAAATTTGACAATAAATCTTTTAACAAATTCAATAAGCGCCTTTTACGAGATTGCCTTAACTTATCAAATAAATAAGCTAATACTAGATAAATTTGAGGGATACTAAGCTGTTTGGATTTAAAAAAGCCATCTAATGAAAGCTCTGAAGATTCTTCATCCACACCCTCTAAATCAAGCAATAATTTATCTACATCTTTTTTAGAAAACTTAGCATCATCAAAGTATTCTAACATACAATCTAAATCTAGCTCCAAAGCATATTTGGCCATAAACTGTTCAACAGCAGTGAGATCGATTTCAGCTAAACTAACATTAGTTGAAGTAATAGGAATATCTTTATGAATGTATTTTTCAAAATTCTTATAGTAATGCTCTGTATCAGCTTCGGATTTTTCTTCAAAATATTCAGATTTTATTTTTTCATTAAGTTCTCTAGCTTCTTTCTGCTGCTCTTTTCTTAACGTTTTAAATACGCGCCGATTTTGATTAAACTCAGATATTTTTTCTGAGGAATCAGTTGGTTTTACAACAATAGACATTTTACTACCCTTTCATTAAACCTAACTTGATCATTCTATCAAGTTCTTGAGCAAAATCAGGCTTATCTAATTTACCTTGTTTTAATAATTCTAAAATTTTTGAATGCTTATCCAATGCTTCATCTGCTAATTTATCTTGACCCTTTTTATATTCACCAACACGAATTAAAAATTCTAACTCTTCATATTTAGATAATAACAAACGTAAATGCCTTGCCGCAATTAATTGTTTATTGTTAATTATTCGATCTGCTATTCTACTTAAACTTGTTAATACATTAATAGCGGGGAAATGCCCCGTTTCAGCGATTTTTCTAGAAAGTACAATATGCCCATCAATTATCGATTTTACTTCATCACTAATTGGATCAGCTTCTAAATTATCCCCTTCCATTAATATGGTATAAAATGCACTAATGGAACCTTTATTATTTGAACCAGCACGCTCCATTAGCCGTGGAAACGATAAAAACACAGATGGGGGATATCCTCCACGTGTAATTGGTTCACCAACTGATAGCCCAACTTCACGACCAGCTCTAGCAAAACGAGTAATCGAATCAACAAACAATAAGACTTTTTTGCCTTGATCACGAAAATACTCAGCAATGCTTTGCGCAACATACGCACTTTTTAATTGTTCAACCGGAGGCTTATCAGAGGTTGATATAACTAATACAGTTTTAGATAATAAACTTTTATCTAGCTCTAACTCAATAAACTCGCGAACTTCTCTTCCACGTTCACCGATCAAACCTACAACTATTACATCAACTTTTGCATTTCTAAGAATCATGCCCATTAATGTAGTTTTTCCTACCCCAGGTCCTGCAAAAATACCAACCCGCTGTCCCAAACCGCAAGTATTAAATAAATCAATAGATTTTACTCCAGTAATAAGTGGTTCACTAATTAATGGTCGTGATAATGGATCAGGCGCCAATGCACTTAATGGAACTAATTGATATTCATTAAATTGATCCATATTGATTTCATGATCCAATCCTTCCCCAATATTACCTAAGACTGTTCCAAAACCATTTACTACTTTACCTAATAAAAAATCACCAACTTTAATTTTATATACATCACTAATACGTGTAATGCTACAATTTTGTGAAATATTTTCAATATTACCAAATGGAATTAGTTTAACTAAATCATTATCTATTGCTAGTACTTCTGCATACAATTGAAAATCAGAATTTTTATCTTTAATTAAACACAAATCCCCAATCTTTACTAAAGGTAACTTTGCAATAATTAAAGTGCCCATAGCACTCACAATGGAACCTTCCATTTGATAACAAGATTCATTATCAATTTTATCAGTTAATATGCTAATTTTTTCATTAACTATACTAAGGCTATCTTGTATTAATTTATTGATTTCAAGCATAATAAACTACATATAAACACTATATAATAATAGTGCAAATCTATATATTTTAACTGCCATCCAATCAACAGTCATATATAACCCAACTATTATAAAAACTAACTTTATCGCAAATGACAAGCTCTGATCCTGAATCTGCGTCAAAGACTGAAAAATACTAAACAATAATCCAATTACAGATGCAATTATGATTACTGGTAAAGACAAAATCAGAGATAACATTAACGCTTGCTTAGCTAGGTAGACTACATCATAATTCATAAATAACCTATTTCTAGTGCTTAATTAAGCAAATTAGCATCTCTCATTACGATATTATTTAAATTTTTGGTAAATTCATTAATTCTTTTAGCAATCTCTTGTCCATTTTTTGTAAAACTATCACTTATAAGTTGTTGCATAGACGAATATTGTTCTTGAAGAATTTTTTGCATAAGTTTTCCTATCTGCTGCTTTAAGTCAATAAGTGCTTGCTCTGTCTCGATTTTCATAACTCCATGAGATTTAATTGCAAGTTGAATTCCAGTACTTGCCTGATTAAAACTATTCTCAATACTAACATAACGCATAAAATCATTAGCTTTAGCTCTAAAGTTTGAGTTTTCAAGAAATGATGGCAGCTCAAGATCAGCTGCATAGCTATGCGCAGCGATAGTAAATCCTATGCTTACCCCACTTAGCACAGTCATTTCAAAAATCATAGCCCCAACTTCACTTTTTTCTTTTATTTTATCTGTTAAGCCAGATTCTTTTAGTATTTCATAAGTAATTAATGCCATTACCCCCATTGTAGCAACTTGCTTTATCTGGTTTTCCTGCATTTTTTCAACATCCGTATTATCTGTATTATTTGTATCTATTATACCACTAATCATGCCATAAGTGCTAGTCCCGAGATTAGCTAAATTAAAGGTTAGCAAAGCACCAGTTTTCATCGACAGATTACTTACCAATTTTAATAAACCTTCAGCAGAACCACCAACCAACATAAGAATAGACATAATCTGTTGTGTCATACCTGCTGCAGATCCTAACATAGCAAATACTCCATTTTGCATAATACTATATAGCGAGCCTTTTCTAACTGCATCTGGATCAGCCATTCCTTTAATTCCAGCACCTAACTTTGCTAAACCATTAAATAACATAAAACCACCAACAGCACTACCCAGTCCACCAGAAGTAACCATCATAGCAACACCTAAAACAGCTTCTACTACGCCAAATACAAAGCTGGCAATTGCAGCCTTAAGGGAATTTTTCCGCAGCTGTTCCATTTGTATTTCATGTTCTTTATCTAAAAAGTCTGACATGGTTTTAGCATAATCTATTAAATTTTTACTTATACTATCTAATACCAAAGTTAAGCTATTTTGAACCTCAAACATAATTTTCAATGCATTTTGTTGAGCCTTAAATATCGGTAATAAATCCAAAGCAACCACACCAACATTATTCAATATGGCGTTGAAAACTTCTTGATCAATACTATTGTTATCCTTATACTTATCAGAAAATGGAGGTTGATAACCATCACTTATCTCTGGTGCAATAGTTAGTAAAACAGCATTAGCGGCATCTTCACTCACTGCTAACCTAGGTTTAGCTCCTTCTACCGAGTTTAGATTGAGCTTATCCATCCAGTTTAGATTATTTTTATCAACTGAGGGTTTATAACTACTAGTATTCATATTTATATCGCTTGACATGATATTCTCCTTACTAAATTATTAGGCAATTTGTGCTTCCAAGAAATTATTTCGCATCAATAGTTGACTTCCTGTTTCCTTTTTTTCATATGCTTGCTGTGCTTGTTTTTGAATTTGAGGTAATACAGTAGCTGTTGCTGCTGTACTAGCATCTGCAAACTTTGCAAAGTCTCCTGCTAATGTAAATCTTGCCGTCTCTTCTTCAATCGACTTTCTAATTTCAGAAGTTTTTACAGTTTCAAGACCTTTTACAACATTGATATCGCGGATATCTATAAAAGTTTTTTCAAGAATAAACTTAAAGAAGTTTTCAAGCACATCAACTAAACCGCTACAATCTGGAGAGCTTATTTGTTCTGACCTACCCAATGTAGAGTTAAAATAAGCAACAAAAGCTCTAAATTTACCTAGATTAAACATACTTTGGAATTGATCTATACTAGCATCAGGTATAAATTTGCTAATCCAGAATTTTTTTGTTCTTTCAGTAAAATTACTTAACATTAATCTGATATCTTTTTCTGAAATAGATTGTTTTTTTATACCCCATATAATTATAGAATTTAACACTTTCAGGCAAATTTTAAAATCCATTTTATTATTTGAAAAATTAAGACTTAGTATCTCGTCAATTTCTTCTGCAGGTATAATTTGAGAAAAGATTATGAGCATAATTTCTTTAAAACATTTCGCCCGAACCTGATCTTCCTTAGAACTAAGATCATTTACCATCTTTTGAATCATTTCTTGTTTTAAACTATCTCCCTTTGATTCAGGTAAAAGATCACCAATTATATTATTAAGCAAATGCTCTTTTATATTTTTTTGATCTATAGAAGCATTATCTAAATTTAGTGAAATTAACTGGAAAATATAATAAATCCTGTTTGAAATGTTGTTATTTTCTTTACCTAAATCTTCAGAAACAAATAACCCTCTAAAAATCTTTTGTTTTTCTTCATTCTTAGCCGTATTATTAACTCTACTTCCCAAGCAAATTGATGGATCCAATTTATTTAATGCATCCGAATGCTCATATAAATTAATAACTTCTTGTAAGATCATACATGAAGAATTAATTAAGCCCAGATTATAGTTACATTTATCTTTATCAATTTCTAATTCTTCAACTAACACATTCATAACAGAAGTATTAGATAATAAATTAGAAAAAATATATAACATATTTTTTATTATATCGATATTTAGTGACTCTAAATTTGAACTAGTAGTTGATACTAAATATTGCTGTAACGCATCTAAATTTTCTATTATTATTGGATCACCATCATCAACACCCTTAAATCTTGAGCTACAGCATTGTAAAAGCTGATTAAGTAACATAAAGCTACTTTGTATATCATCACCACATCGTTTAATATAATCTGGTAATGAGTCTTCTTTATGTAAAGAAGTTTTTAATTCTCCAAGTAGGCCAACTATCAAATAGAGGGTATTCTCTAAATAAGTTTCCCTATTTTTCTTTATTTCTCCACCTTTAAATCTTATTTTATCAATCTTCTCAATTGGCGATTTAACCTTTTCATCACTTAATATATCTTTAAGTTTTTCTTGGTTATACAGAGTATAATTTGTTCCTGATGTTGAATCTGGAAATAATTGAGTATACTCACTCACTAACTTTACAAAATCAAGTAGATACCCCCTATATTCATTTCGAAAATTCGCAATAGGCTTACCTAATAATGTAGATATAATACTTAATTTTTCTGTTACTTCTTTACTAGAATTTTCCTCAGAATTTAACGAATTGATAACTTCATGAGCTATCTTTAAAAATTCTTTTAATGCTAAAGCATGTTTATCCTCACTACGGTAACCATCAGTTAAGTAACTATTTAAAGTAGCTACTTGTTCCGAATTGGCACCTATCAATAATAAATGCCTAAATACTGACAATGTAGCGTGCATTGTAGAATTTTTGTCCCAGAAATTATTTGGTACTATTTGTTTAGTCATACGGTCAATAATTGAAAAACCATATCTTACCTGGCTAAAAAATCCATCTAATCGATCTTTTTTTATTTCCACAGTTGCACCAATAGCTTTTTTAGCTTCTTCACCTGCTTTTTCATCAAACCAGCTCACAAATCCGCTTGCAACCCCCCCTGCTGCAATTTTAAATGTATCCATAGCTTTTGCTGCACTAATACTTTGATTGCGACTGTGATGAGGAGGAAAACTAATAGTGTCTTCTTCAAATTTTATCATCGATTCAGAATGGTGATCGACAATATATTCAATCAAGCCATTAACTTCCTGATCAAAACCATAATTTAAACTTCCTACAATTCGATCTACATATTTAACACTATTAGATGAATTTGTTTTATTTATAGCAACATTTTGAGTTTTTGCAACCATTTGAGGTCTATCACTACCAGCGCCATCAAGATTTTCAGTATAATCTTGATTTAAAACAGAGTCAATGAATGTGCCAGCCAAAGCTTGTGCAACTCGAACACTCCGAACACTCTTAATGGGTACAGCACGATCATTTGAACAACTAGGTAAATTCACACTAGATACCATATGGGTATTATTTGTATCTGTAAATGATGTTACTAACTCCCAAGCATCAGCTACTGATTGATCTAAAACATCTGCTTTATTAATTATATCAAACAATGATTCTGCATATATTTTAATTTGCTCATCAAATAGATCATTTCTTACAATTAAAGCTATATCACCTCTAAGTTCATTTATACCATCCTGAATATCTTTTATTATAGCTTCGATATTTACCAATGACTCATTAATTGCAGTCCATTGTGTGGATCCCTGATCAGTATTTTCTAATATCTCTTGACATTCTCTCTGAAAATTTTGTAAATTAGATAACGCGATATTAAGCTCACATACTAATATATTAAAATTATCATGTCCTTTCTGGATTATCTCCAATAAATTTTTGTCTCGTCCCATAAACGTAATTTCTTTTATCATTGGTAAACAAGATATATTTTGTGGCAGAGCTAAACAATCTAAAATTGCACTAAATGGTACTTGCTGGTTCAATGCACATAAAGCTTCAAATTTTTCTTTATTAACATTGTGTTCTCCAAATAAATTACCCAAATTATTCCAATTTTGTGGATTAACTAAATCATGATCTTTAGGTAACTCTACATTATCTTGGTTAGTTGTCCTAGCTATACTTTCTTTATACATTTTTCTATATTCTATTCTAGATTCCTGAACCACAGAATTAACCAATTGCTTATAAAATATGATTCTAGATATGTTTGATCTAATTCCATCACTACTAACATCATTAGATATAAAAGAGTTACTTTCATGTAAGTTTTTAAAAATTAACAAAGACTTGTTAAGATCTGCAATCTTTGAGCTGAAAGAAATATTTTGGGCTGATTGTTGTATACCACTAATTTTCTCAGTAATATGTTCTTGCCAAGCTGATTCAACCTTTTCAAGACGTTTATTTATAGAAAATTCCAATACTAATTTTTGCTTACATAATTTTTGATGCTCAGTTGCCAATATTATCAAACTCTCATTAAATGTATCTAGCTTTTCAGAAGCACCTTCAACATTCAAATTAAGTCCTTCTATTTCTCTCTTTAATCCATCGTATTCTTCTCTTATTCTATTACCACTTCCTTCAAACTTATCTATATTTGCTTGTAATACATTGAGATTTTCTTCTAATACAGACGAATTTTTGACTTTGGCTGCTTTATTTTTTACTTTTAACATATTTTGTTTTAGAGAATTACACTCTATACGATTAAAACTTAAATTTAGCTCATTTAACATTATAAGTAAATCTTGTTTTTTAAGTAAATTTCTATACTCATTCTTCTCTGCATCAATAACGGAACGTTCTGGTTTTAATGAACTTGCTTCTTTAATCATTATTTTTATTTTTTCTAGATTTTCAGAACTGGTAGCCATAGTTAACTCATGTAACTTACCTTTTATAGCTTCATCCATTGACTTTTCCATACTATCAACTGTTTTTGACTCATCAATTGATAATAAACCAGCTAATCTTTGCGAAAAGCTTCTATCTAACTTAGATAACTCTTCAGGTGTTTGGCGACTTATTCCACATAATTTTCTAATATCAGTAAATATGGTGCTTATAACTCCATTTTCACTTCTACTATTAAATCTTTCATTAATAACACTGAAAATCACATCTGGTGCTAACTTTTCAAACTGCTGCTCAACTGGTTGAAGTAATGAATCTATTGTTTGCAGTTCATTTGACAGTAATTCAGTTTTCTTTTCAATTTTAGCTATTTCACTATCATATTTAGAAATAAATTTATTAATAGTTTCTCTATCTAATTCACACTTATTCAATCTAGCTTTGAGATTTTTAAGCTTACTTAAACGTATTGCTAATTCAGATATTGTACCATTAATTTCTAGGGCTTTAACCTCTAAAATTTTTTGTTTCTCACTAATTGATTCACCATGCTTTCTTAGAGTTTCCCCACTTACTTTCTGTAAATTTGGAAATTTTGCAAGTAGACTTTCATTAACCTTGCGATCTAAGTGATTAAAACCTTCTATAAATTTTTGAAAGTGTCCTTCAACTTGACGAGAACCTAAAAAATTAAAATATCTAGAAGCAAAATCACCTGTAGGAGTACTCTTAGACTTAGATGAATTAAAAGATAAATTATTTAATTGATTGGCAAGCTTCTCAACATCATCATACTTTATTTCCGAACCAGATTCTAAATAATTATCTCCCAAAAAGTACTTATTAACCTTATCTAATGCTGATTGAAAATTATGTTTATACTCATCTTCATCATTAAGAAATGCACTTATTAAATCAAAGATTGCGCTTTGACCAATATTTTTATCACCTAAAGAAGGCGGATAAAAAATTTGTGTACCATTATCTAATTCTATATTTGGCCATGTTTTATAAACAAGTTCCATTATTTGTGATTTATTATCATTTATAACTTGATCTGCTTTTTCAAAAACGTTACTTAATTTTTCATTAATCGCACAAATTTCGTTTTTATATGTTTTCGCTTCTTCAAGATCATTTTCTATTGATTTACAATCATTATCAACTTTAACAAGCAATTTCTCAACATTACTACATGCATCACTAAAATTAGAATATCCAGTTTTAATTTTCGAAAAAATTACACCATAATTTTCATTAGATTCAGGGTCAAAATTTACTGCCAAATCCTTTTTATTAAGACAATAATTAATTATTGTCTTAATCCACCCAAAGTCTTTTTCATCAATAACACCATTATCTGATGAAGAATAAGAACCAAACAGATTTGGTACATAATCTACATTATCTGTTTGCTCTAATACGTTTTTTATAAATTCACTAAATTTATCGTCATTTGTAAATATATCTTTTACTTCACTTTCTTTATTGTCACCAGAATTAATAGTTTGCCAGAAAAGCTCAATAGTACTCATAATTGCTTTAGATTGACGATTAAAAATATCTTCTTCCATGTATAGTTTATTTTTATTTTCTTTAATTATACGTAATTGAGTCTCTAATGTCGAAATATTTTGATCTAATTTAAAAAAGTGATCAACAAAGGCTTTCTGGATTTCCCGATCTGTAGGTTCTACTTCACGATTAAAAATCCTAATTAATGTAGTGTTTAAATAACCATCTTTATCGCTTTGTTTGTAAAGATTTATTTCTTCTTTAATAATATCAGCGAAGCTGTCTAACAATTGAGTTAAAATACTCTCATGTGCTTTTATATTCTCCAAATTATCAAACTCATTATTTATTACATCTTTAATTAAGTTAGCTTTAGTTCTGGCATCTATAAGTTTATCTTCTTTTAGTTTTTCATCTATTAATCTAGTTAGATGACGACATAGCTTATAATATACATTGTTAGTTAATAAACAATTTTTTTGTATCTCTAGTTGCTTTTTAGTCTTTTCAACATCTATTTTTAATATATCTAATGTTGATTGCCTTTCTTTAATTTTACTATTTAATTCGTCCTGTCTTTTTTTAATATTACTGCCATGATTTTTCATAGCTATTAGAGAAGCAATACCTTGAAGTTTTTCACCTCTATAAAGAATATTTCCAGCTTGATTATGATATTCTACTGCGCTCGTATCCATTTTTAATGGATTACTTTGAGATTTTCCCTTACTTTTTGTATTTCTCTCATTCTTCATTTCAGCAAACAAGTTTAATTCATTTTCAGTAAACACACTTGCTTTATAATCACCAAACATACTATTCCAGATACTTTTATTAAATTCAGCATTATTTTCAAAATTTTCTTTTTCAAACTCTGCATTTAGCCCTTCCATATTTTGAAGCAACCTATTCAAAAGTCTAGCTTTAATACCCTTACGATTTTTAAGGTTCTCTATTTTATCAATAAGAAATTCCTTTAACCTCTCTATCTTTTATTCATTGTTAATACAATTTTCAATATTACTTGGCTTATCTATATTTGCTTTTTCTAGTTGTTTTAAAACATTTTCAATTAAAAGATTTTGAAATTCCTCTGGGCTAGAGCAAAACAACTTTGTGATAACATTCTGAGCAGTGCTAGTTGCAAACACCTTGGTACCAAACCGGCGGTCGGTATTTACATTATCATGTAATACTGCTTTTAACAAATAAGATCTTAACGTTTTTGAGTGAAAATTATTAAAAAATAAGCATGTTTTATGTAAATGGTTATTCATAATTTCACATTTTTGTTTATTCATTTTACTATTATTAGAATCTTCTAGCGAAGCAAACCTACCTTCTAATTCAGTTTTTCCAAAAAAGTCAGTCATACCATGTATAATAAAATTTAAATATTGCTGTTGAACATCTTTACTTTGAATACGTCTTAAATCCAAAGTTATATTAAACATCTCTTTAGCCCAAGCTCCTTCATTTTTACATGTTTTAGGCGCAAGTTTTTTCATTAATTCAATGATTTTTGCCTTACATGACTGAATATCAGCATGCAACTCAACATCATTTACATCCTTATTATGTAGATTTCTATCTGATTTTTTCCAGATATTTCTTCTACAAGTTTATTACATAATTCTTCATATTTAATAAACTCTTCCTTTAATGTTTTATGAGAATTAGTTTCCCCACTAAATATTTTATAGGATTGATTAATTAGTGAAAATGTATCATACTCATGCGTAGCTTTAGCACCACCATCTAGGTCCTTATCAAGTTTTTGTGCAATATACTTTTGAACAGCAAAACTGTCTCTGCGTCTACCACTTAGAAGTTCAGCTAGACCAATTTGCCCTTGTTTAGTTTTGCCAGACTCCATAGCTACAGAAACACCATAACCAACAACTACAGCACCAGCAGCCACTCCAACAACAGTTTTAACAGTATTCATGATTAATCTTCCTTGTACAAACTTAATCAAATAAATGAATTTTTAAATCACTATGGGTATTCTAACCGAATTCAAGAAATAAAAAGTAGAAATTTGGGGAGCCCTTATCACAAATGCACAGATTTTAAAAGGTTTTGAGTCTTAACCATGTTGCTAGAGTTGACCAAGAAAAATGTCAGTCAACAACATACTGATCTATAATAATTTTTTTGTTAAAATTTTTATCTTCACATTTTTTACTATTTATTTTATATATAAAAATAGTTTCATGGAGTAGGCTAAATTATAGCAGTGATTAGCTTTTCAATTAGAAAGTAGTAGTAACTATCCACATTATATTTTTCATATATTTATTAATCACAAATAACTTCCCAATAATGCATGGATTAGCCGTGACCAACCATCTAATGCAATGAATAACAATAATTTGATCGGCAATGATATAGTAACTGGTGACATCATCATCATACCCATTGCCATTAAAATATTAGAAACTATAATATCGATCATGACTGAAGGCAAATAAATTAAAAAGCCAATTTTAAATGCTTGCATTAGTTCTGATACCATAAAAGCAGGTACTAGGATGATTAGATCATTTTTAGTAACATGTGCCATCATCTCTGGAGTCCAAAACTGCTTTAAAGATTTATAGAAAAACTCTTGCTGATCAGCTGGTGCATGTTTCTTTAAAAAATCGGTAACTGATGCTGATGAATTAGTTAAATCCTTAATTAGAGCTTCACTACTTAAATTATTACTTTGCAAATCTTGCATTAATGATTGAGTAGTAGTTTTATAAACTGGGCCCATTACATAAAAAGATAAAATCAAACTTAAACTATAAATGACTATATTAGGTGGAATTTGCTGCACACCTAAACTTTCACGGGTTAAGATTAACACCATGGAAACCTTAATAAATGAAGTTGTCATAATAAATATTATCGGTAAAATACTTAATATACCGAGAAATCCTATGACTCCTACTGGACTAGTACTAATGACATCCATTTATTGTTTACCCCCTTGGTAGTATGCCAATTCTTTTTTACGAAATTCTAAATCTTGAGTTAGATTATTTATAGTATTATTTAATGATTTTTTTAATTCAACATCTTTTGTTGCAGATAAAATTTTCTGTAAATCCTTCAACTGCTTCTGTTCATCACTAATCACCTTTAGCTTTTTTGTATATTCCTGTCTTAAAATACTAACCCTATCACAACAACCAGAATCTGCCGCTACTACAGATTGGCTACCTAAATCACTTGATAACAACTGATTGAGCAAAATAACAAAGGTGGATTTACCTTTAAAAGTAATTTTATCTTTATCAATACTAAGTAGCGTTATCCCTTTATAAGTACCGCCTAAATACAGTTTTACTCCATCATCAGTTGCTAACCAAGGAGTATTTCCTGTATATACTTCATTAATAGCAAATGGTAAAGCTTTTAAAATGTTTTGAAAATTAGAAGCAATTTTAACTACCCCACTATGGACTTTGTTAAAAATAGCAATCTTTGATTCAACTTGAATCTGTTGATCAGTAGTTAAATAACCATTAAAATTTATAATTCCCTTAGTATAATCTTTTTGAATATCGATTTGATTTGTAATGGATTTAACCAAATTATCTATTTGTGAATCTATATCACTAGCTAAATATATCTTACTAGTATCCATATCACCCAACATAGGATATTGATTACTAATAGCAATAGCAATATCATCAAAGCTTTTACCATTTCCAATAATTCCTGAAACTGATATTGTATCTAAATTATCATTAAATCCAACCTTAGGTACCACTACTTGATTATCTGCCAAGATTTTCAAAATATTTTTTTTAACCGTATCAAATTCTAAAACCTGAAATTTAATACGCGGCAACCATGGTTTAAAATGGCTACTTAATTCACCTGAATCATAATTTCCTACTACTATTCCAGAGATTAGAAATTTATTCTCTGCTTTAGAGCATTTTAAGTTGGCATATTTCTTTGGTAATTTAGCTAACTCTTCCTTAATTGATTGCTCAATGTAGATGCTATTTAGTTGATTATTATCACTTATACTTTGTGATCTAAATTGATATATTATGATAATAAAAGCTAATAATAACACTAAAACTGATCCGGTTATTATATAACTCCAAATACCAAATTTCTGATTAAATATTTTCCAATATTGCAGCGATTTTTTAAAAGCTATGTTGCTATAACGTAAAAACTTATCCCAATATTTATAAAGAGTAATTTTCAAATTTTGTGTTGCATTAATTTGGGAATTAAACTCATCAATTTTATCAGCATCCGCAGTTAAATCTGGATTTGCAATTGCATACTCTAGATCTGCACTATCTAATACCGGATCTGAAGCTTTATCTGGCGTTAATATTAATTCATCAATTTGTAATGGAGTAATTTCTTCATCTTGACTAAAAATAACCCAAACTCCATCAATATTTAATGCTAGAGGCATTTGGTATGGGCGATTTAATTCGATAGTACCTGATTTTAATGAAATATTACCAATATAGTCATTAAAATTAACTTGGTCTATGTCAACAGATAACTTAAGATTGAATTTAGTATCTGTATCTAAATATATGTCAGCTTCCTGATAATCACTGCTTATTATATAAGAATTACCTGGTGATAACTCGATAAAACTTCCAGATTGTTTCCCTGTTACTACATGTAAAAATAATATATTCATACGTTAATTATCAATCCTGTCTAAATAAATTTCTAATTATACCTAGTCCTAAAGTTAATAAAATTCTTATTTACTTTTTAGCTTTATCATCTTTATTATCTGGTAAAGGACGAATTACAGTTTCACTTTGTGCATTAATTTTTTTGCCATCTACATCTATATATTTATTTATCGAAGCTAACTTTTCCTGTGTAACTAAACGAGGTGTCACCAAATAAAGTGTAGTTATTTTATGGTTTTCAGCTGACGAACTTTTAAAAAACCATCCTAAAAGTGGAATATCACCTAAAATTGGTACTTTGCGTTCATTTCTTATAATACTATCTTTAGTGTAACCTGCTAATACTAGGCTTTTTCCAACAGGAATTACTGCTTGGCTATTCAGAGTACTTTGTATACTACCCGGAATAACAGTCTCTCTTGATTGGTCAATTGCCCCATCTTGCAATACAATAGATAATTTAATATCCTTCTCTCCATTATCATTATATATTATATGCGGTGTTATCTCTAGTGATTGGGTTAACTGAATTTGGTTAGCATTACTTATATTATTAGGATTACTAGTATTGTTACCTGGAATATTTTGCGCTATATATAAATTTTCAATAGAACTTACAATTGCTGGTATATTATCAATGGTGACTAAAGATGGTTTTGATGTAACATTTGCAAATCTTTTAGTCTCGAGAAATTGCAAGCTTGCTGAAAAACTTGGCAAACTACCAATAACTAATTGTCCAGGATTCACTTGATTGTAAGATAAGGCAAGATTATTTGTTGGATTACTTAAATTTGCTGCTCCAAATCCTATACCACCTCCAGCTTGTCCACCAGATAACCACCAATTTATTCCGGCATCATTTAATTTATTCTGATCTAAATGCACTATTAACACTTCAATTTGAATTAATGGTGCAGGCACATCAAGTTGTTGAATTAAATTTTTATAAAGCTTTAAATTGCTTGACTTATCCATAATTATAATGGTATTTAAGCGGCTATCTGCTTGAATAATTGGGCTACTCAAACTTGCTTGTGAATTAGAACTATTAGATGAACTAGATGATCCATTACTAGCTTCAGATTCACCATTTGCCAAATTTGCTGCATTATTAAGAGGAGTGATTACATTACCTTTTATAGGGCTTCTAAGTAGACCACTGCTGCTGCCACCAGCTCTTAACAGTTGCCGCAAAACTGTTGCTACACCAGGAATAACAATCTGCTGATTGTTATAACTAAGATTTGTATCTGTTGCACTAGCATATTTAAGATGAAAAATAGCAAATTGTTGATCTCGTGGTGCAACATTCAGCCCCCCAATTTGCTTCTTGATTAGATTAATATATTCTCTAGGGCCAGTTATCACAATTTTATTTTCTGTACTTAATTCTGTATAACCAAACTGACGACTGAGTAACCCTAATTGCATCAGGTTATCACGTATCATCGGCATTTCTGTTGAAGAAACTGGGATTGTTACCGTGGTTTGAGCTAAACTAGTAATATATAGTGTCCCAGAATAGAAAAACCAAGCAAAGCCATACTGATTAGCTAATGTGTTTAGTAAATCTTCGGTTCTGTTACCGCTAAATCGTCCACTTACTAAGCTATTTAATTTGACCTGACCTAGCGTACTTGAAAATACTACTCTAACTCCATTACTCTTAGCAAATTTACTTAATACACTCTTTAAGCTTTCTTGCCTAAAAAAATAGTTATAGTTTCCACTATAACTATTAGTATTAGTCTTATCGGTACTTGTGGTACTCGTCGTATTATTTGGTTGAGTTACATTATCTGCAAATACTATAGAATATTGTACCAATAATATAATCAATAATTTCTTCATTTATATAAAACTCCAACTATGTAACTTTTTACTATCCAAAACTATACATAAAAATACTAATAAGTATAACACATGAATATACCTAATGATAAAGTATTTAGACAATCATAACTAATCTAACTCTACTACACCAATACTATTAAATTGAGCATGTCCTTCAAGCTCTTGATAAGATAATACAGGTAGCCATGCATATTCACGTTCAACTATCGAACGAACATAACGACGAATATCCATGTGAGTTAATATTATGATATTTGACACAGATTCTGACTGATCTATTATAGATTTGACTTGAATAATAATCTGCTCTCTTGCTCTTGGGTCTAGTGATAAGTAACTACCATTATCACTATAGCGAATACTATCTCGCACCATATCTTCTAAATCATGTGATATTACAATACAAGAAAACAGAGCACTACCTTGACTAAACTTAAACGCAATAAATCTACCTAATGCACGTCTTACATGTTCAGTAATAATAATAACCTCTTTATCACGTTGTGCCCACTCTAACATACTATCCAAAATGACTTTGAAATTTCTAATTGAGATACCTTCTGCAACAAGCCGTTGAAACACTTCAGTAATTTTGTTCAACGGAAGCATTCTAAGCAGTTCTTTAATTAACTCCTGGTATTCAGACATGCGATCAAGCATTTCTTTCACTTCCTGTATACCCAAGAAATCAGAAATAAACTTCTTGATCTGCTCTTTAAAATATAAAATTAAAAATTCTTCAAAGTTAAGAAAACGGAATTTATATTCTTGGCACAATTCCATATTACTTACATTAATCCATATACCTAGATCTTTTACTCCAAAATCCATAGTATTTTCTTCACTATCATCCATAGTTAATACAGATCTGGATTGCTTATTATCATCTAATAATAAAATCTTTTTCCAATAAAAATTTCCTGATACAACAGGTAACTCAAACATCTGTAATTGATAACTATCTAGGGCGACCTTCTCGCTATAACGAATTATAATCTGTGGTATTGCCACTCCCAAATCAGCTAGAATTTGCTGCCCTACCTCAGTAATAATGCTTTTTAACTGTTTTGCATTCTTCGAATTATGGTATTCTGAGGCAACGCAAAGCATTATTGGTACCAGTGGCATACTACCTGTCGTGTATTCTTGTACCTTATCAGCTTGATCCTCTTCATCAATAACTGCATCCGTTGACTCGTTACCACCTTGAGATTTTTTACTACCTTGCTTCAATTTATAAGCGATAAAAGCAAAAACTGCTACTAAAGTAATAAATATATAGCTTGGCATCCCAGGAATAAAAGCTAAAATTGATAACAATCCACATGCAGCAAAAATAGCTCTATAGTCTCTAAATACTTGAGACAAAATATTCTTACCCATATTCTGTTGATCTTCATCATCTCCAACACGAGTAATCATCATACCGGCTGTCAATGATATAATCAACGCTGGAATTTGTTGTACTAGACCATCACCTACAGTCAATATTGAATATGTACTAATTGCATCAGAAAAAGACATACCACGAGACATCATTCCAATAATTAAGCCACCAACCAAATTAATCAGAATATCAATAATACTCGCAATTGCATCTCCCTTTACAAACTTCATTGCTCCATCCATCGCACCAAATAACTTACTCTCTAAACCTAAATCCCTTCGTTTTGCTTGAGCCTGTTCCATTGTTATATTACCTGCTCTTAAATCACTGTCAATTGACATTTGTTTACCAGGCATAGCATCTAGAGAAAAACGAGCAGCAACTTCTGCAACACGTTCTGAACCTTTAGTAATAACAATAAAATTAATGATTGTAATAATAACGAAAATTATTATTCCAACAACTAAGTTTCCACCAACTACGAACTCTCCAAATGTAGTAACGATATGCCCAGCATCACCGTCCAATAAAATTAATCTACTGGTTGAGACTGTAATACCAATTCTAATTAAAGCAAGCACAAGTAGCACGCTTGGAAAAGCAGTTAATGAAAGTGTCGAACGCATATAAATTACTACCATCAGTACTAATACAGATATACCTATATTAAAGCCAATTATAGCATCCATTAAAACAGTTGATAGTGGAACTATCATCATCAATATCACTGCGATGACGATTGTAACTAAAGCTATTTCACGATTATCTTTTAAGATATTAGGAAGATTCTTGAAGTTCATTAATTATTCTCTTTATTCTTAAATTGCTCTATTATTTGACTTGTAATTGGCATGACTTTTAAAACAATAGAATCAACCAAGTTATCTAATGCTGACTTATCTATATAATTTTTATATACATTTCGATATTGGTTTACATGAAATCTTTTATCAATTTGATATCCTAAACTTTCATGTAGATTATCAAAATAAACTGCCATCAATCCACTAACAATTTGACTAATAGAGTATTCTGCTAATAATTCACTGATTTTAGTTTTAATATTTGTTTCACTTTTTAACAAAGATTGTTGATTAGATATATCAGATGAATATGACTTAATGGAATCTTCTTCAGATAGTTTTACAGGATATTCTGACACACTGAAAATAGCTTGATATTCAGATTCGCTTAGCTGTGACTTTATTTTTGAGATTAATTTAGCATTGATTCTAATTCTATTGTCTTTTTTTAATAGCTCTAATAATACTTTTCTAAATATAGCTTTAAGTCTTTTAAAACTCATACTGGCTAAAACCAGTTTTAAATTACTTAAATCAAGATAACCATCTTTCAGACTTTTTGCTTTTAGATTTAATAAGTCACCTAAAATAAGGTCATTATCTTTTAATTTAACTACTGTAGAATCTAAATGAGATAAATCACCATAATTTAAAATAAAAACTCTAATATAAATATCTAATTTGCGATAATGGTAATTTAGAGACGTATTTTGACTATTCATGTATGTTTTCTTTTATATAATGATATTTTTCTTGGCTTACAATTAATTGCTTTATATCTTTATTTAGTGCTTCAATATTCTGATTTATTTTATCTAACTCCTTTAACTCTACATCACGACGTTTTAATATATCTTTATAATCTAGGTCATATTTAGCTAAGTAATATTTAAAATCTGAAAATGCTCTTTCAGTTACTGTATTTAAACCTAAATTTTTATAAAATTTTTTGCTATGCTCTTGTTTAGCGTCTCGGTTTTCTTTAATACTATCTTCAATATGGTTAATATCTTTAAGCTTTTTTTCTTTCTTATTATTAAGTTCAGCACGCTGCATTTCTAAATTTTTCTGACGATCAGATTTTACTTTTCCAAGTGCAGTTATATTTGCTATTAGTTTAGGAGCATTGGTAACACGGATTGAGAAACTCATTTTAATCCCACTTTCCAATTATTTCTAATTGTGAATCAGATTTTAGATTAGCCACAATTGAACTTGATTTAAAGTCCAATAAATAAGGTCTATCTATATCCTTATCTAATAATAAGACATCGCCAACTTTTAAATGTTCCATTTCATCCAAATTCACACTAATTTTGGAACATACAACAGGTATCTTAATTGTATAATCATCACTAATTAAGTACTCTATTGGTGAATCAGTTTCATTAATATTGAGTAGACTAATCAAAGATGTATTTAAATTGGGAATTAAAATAAATCCAGTATATTTCTCAGCTATTATCTTCAACTGTAAACATTCATATTGTGGAAAATGAGAATATTTCCAATCTATTATATTAATAGATACCTCATGTAGCTTAGTTAATGCCATTTGCAATATTTCTAGACTAAATTCAGTAAAGAACTGATTATATTCAAAATCTTTCTGTGATACAAACTGTGTTATTCCATTATATTTAAAGACTATGTATTTTAATAATTTGCTTTCGATAAACACATACTCTTGTATGTTATCAACCAAAACAGTTAACTTTATGTAATTCTTTGTAGACACGCCATTATTTTGCGCTCTATTATTGCTTAATAATACTGGTTTTACAACCTTACTTTCAAGTATAATAGAATATTTATCATTCCAACAGGCAAATTGGGCATATCTTGGTGTCACATATTTATTTAATTGTAATGGCCTGTAACCTATAAATTTTAGAATAAAATCCATTTCTTCATTATTATTAACCATTAAATTAAATTTATCACCAAATAAATGAATAAGCGGCAACTCTAAATGCTTAATTAGTTTATCCTGTTCATTTTTTATATTAGCTACTTGTTCAAACCCCATAAACTCAAGTTGAGACAATCTAAATAGGCTCTTAAGTTCCAAAAATAATATTTTAGTTAGCTCATGTATTATTAGCTGATCAAAAAAATCTTCAGACTGATTTTCTTTTTCAGAATAAAAATTAACACTAGCAAGATAATTTTTTACTGTATTTTTTGAAATTACCCATTTAAAATCGACTCTGTCAATTTTTAATAAAATCGAAAAACTCATTTGTTGGAACATATTAGAACTCACGAACAGAAATTTTTTAAAACAATCAGGATCTTAACTTCTTATTAGGAAGATTGAACTTTTTAATAATTTACTAGGAATAAATCTGCATTCTCTTAGCTCACTAACACTATCGATCAACTCTTTCATATTTGCTGAATCAAATTTTTTCAGAAGTTGCTTTCCATAATATTTAAAATTTTCAAACTTAAGCTTAGAGTTAGTAAATTTAGTAATAAATTGAAACGATTCACCATGAGAAAAACCTAGTGAAGCATAGAATAGAATCAATTGTTCAATATGATTTAAGTCATGATTTTCTAATTCATAACAATATTCATTAATACCATAACCAGTTGTATTAATATTTACAGATTTTAACTTACGTTGTATAGTAAGCACAGCAACTGCCTTACCGGATGCTTCATAAATAGGATATTTTGTACCACGAAGTAATGCAAAATCTCCGCAAACACGCTTACCTATATAAATAAATTTGGTGATCTTACCAGTTTTTAGAATTTTATTATTAACAATCTTTATTTCTAAAATACTATCTGGATCAATTTGATCATATCCATCTAAAGTTGTAGGCAATTGGATAATATCACTACAAACAAGCTTATGCCACGCATCAGATAGATATAAAACGTTATTTTGTTCGCCAACTATAGAAGCAAAACTATCTGGCTTATTATAAACTAAAGATATAGCATTAATATACTGCGATACTATATTCATAATGAGCCTCTGCAAAATAAGCTAGGTGGAACATGATTTAGATTTAATTCAATAGCTTTACTTTTTAAATCCAACATATTATAAACACCTAACTTCTCATAAAGAGAGTTACGGACAATACTTGCGATTGTTGAAAGTGCAATCCTTTTATGATATCTATCAGATAAAGATGTTGCAATTTCTCTATAAGATTTTCCTCTAGATATATAATATAGTATTTCTTTCTCCCTTTCTTCAAGTTCAACCTCAGAATTTGTTTTTTGCTTATTTCCATGTAATAACAAATTTAACAATTTTAAATGTTCAAAATCATCAACTTTACCCTGGAATAGTAAAAAATATCCTAGAATATCACCGTCATGAACTATTTGGCTAATGTTCAACAATAAAAGTTGATCAGTGCTTATTTCATTTGAAAATACAACAACATCATTACTATCAATGTTATGGTGATTTTTTACTAAATAGCTTAATAAGCTAGAGGAGGTTCTAGTTTCGCTTATAACTTGCAAAGATTTTAGTGAATGATTAGGGTTATTATCATGCACAATTTTAAACTTATTGTCTAAAATCCAGCACTCTTCATGTTGATGAACAATCTTTAATGCATTTATATAATTTGAAAACATTATATTCTTCATTTTAATTAAATCCTTTCTTAACAAATCAATCTAAGAAATTAATTAAATTTAAAATCAGCTATTTGCATGATCAACCATAAAAACCACTTCAACCCTGTCCGCAGTAAGGCCAGGAACCGAATTAGCTACCAGCTCCTTGATACGGTTAGCATATAATGTTAAATGATATGCTCTTTGATATTCTATTAAGACTGATGCTGCTGGTTTAATAGTGTCGCTTCTCCATAAATCATCTGCAGGGGGTGGTAAACTTACCTGTGTTTGCACATTAACAACACCATGCATTTGTGATAACATTTGAGATATTTGCTGTTGTAAAGCATAAATAAATCGTCCTTGTTCTTCCATAGGAGATGAAATAAAACTATCTTTTTTAAATATCTCCCCCATAGACGCATAAATCTTATTAGGTAATCCATTTGCTTTTAATATTGATAATGCATTTACTTCTTCAGCTTTTTTTACTGTAACTGCATATAAATTACCTTTTTCAATTTGTTTATTTGCAATTATATTTTCTTGCCCCAAAACTAAAATTACGTTGTTAGCAACATCTTGGGTCATACCATCTAAAATAACTACTCTAGAGCTACACGAACTTGTCATTAACCCAAGAATAATTATTACTAATAAATTAAGAAACCCAACTAAATAAATTTGCAGTAAATTTCGCGATCGTGACATGATATAATAAACCTAAATAAATTAACAAAACAAACATAGCAATCACACTTTTTATTGGCATAACTAAAATAGTTACATTTAATTGTTGTGCGAAAATGCTAAATAAACCAACACCAAATTCACATAAAAACATCAATAAAACAACTGGTAATGCTAAAATTACCATCCAATAAAAATATTGGTTAAACATTTTTATCAACTCAAATATAATAGCTTTACTAAATAACGCCATTCCCAATTCAAATATTTTATTATTTAACGGAAACATTTTAAAGCTACCAAAAATTATTTTTATAAAAAATACCAAGCCATTCATAGCAATTAAATAAGTAATAAACCCCTGCGATAACAATTTTGCTATTGACGATGACTGCTGCCTAGTCATGGGATTTATTATCGCACCAAACTGCTCACCCCTTTGCATATCTATAAAATTGCCAACATTTTCAATCAACCAAATTGGTAAACTAAAAATAAATCCTATAAAAAGCCCAGTCAATATCTCCTGGACCATAAATATAGCAACTACTATTAAATTCATTCCATTGCTATTTAACTTTATATAAGGAAGAAGAATTAACCCAAATATAATAGATAACAAAACCTTTAATAATTTAGGAATCATTTTGTCATCAAACAATGGACAAATCCACATTGCTCCATAAAATCGTGAAGCAATAAATGCTAAATTTAGCCAGTATATATTCTGCATTTATTACATTTACTAAAATTAGTCTAATTTAATATACGTTAAAATCACCATAATTGGACCTAGTAATTAAATTAATTACTAGCTTTATAGATCAATAACGACTTATTACAAAATTTTAATCATTTAACTTCAGGCAAGGCTATCAGCTACACGTGTACTTTATCTATTTTATAAACAGATATATAAGCTTTTCCTTTTGCGATAACTAATAATTTATTCTGCGTACAAAGTTCTCATTATTTAGTTATTATTGATATTTTATTGATTAAAGTACCAAAATCTATTTTAGAACTATTATCTCGTACTCAGTAGCTATTTTATTCGATCACCCATCTAACATCTAGTGTCATTTTTGACACCATGCCTAATGGCAATAATATTGCTAATACCTTAACCCAGCTAACTTTTCCAATAAACATATAAAATACTCCCCAAATTTACAATTTTAACTGAATAAAATGGTGATAAAATCACTAATTGCTATATTTTTAACTATAATTAAAATCTAAAACGGGGTGGCTATACATAAATATTAAATTTATCAATTACCTAATTTAGGTAATATAAAAGCACAAATAAATGTAATTAATAAAAGTATTTAAATAATTATCACTTCTATGTCTTCATAAGAGTATTATATAATCTCTATCAAATTTATACAAGTACCTTTTTTACAGATGTTATACAGCTTCGTTTTTATTATTTATTTTATAGCTAATATTATTGCTTTAGAAAAAGTAACAAAAAAATTGTATATCTAATGTAAAATCTGATATAAGGATAAGATAGTTGTATAAACTAAATGAGGGGTTTGCTATTCCTGATGTGTAATCTAGTCGACAAAATAATAGGCAGCGAAGATTAGTTATAAACTATTATTTTAATATCTAATTCATCTCTTTTTATATTGTATTTTATATTGATACATAGCTATAAATTTATTTAATTTTATAAAAATTGCGTATTCAGGTATCCTATGTATCGATTATTTCATTTGCATTGATTGATTTATTTATTTTATTTAATCAAAACTGAGCATTCAAGTATTTCAATATTTCAGTATTGTATTAATCAATAGTTCAAAATTTGCTTGACGATATTCATCATACTCAATATTTAGCGCAGAAATTTTTTTGAGCGCTGGGATTTCACCAAAAAAAATACTGTTTTTAAAATTAACTAGCAATTCATAATCATTAAAGTCATTACCAAATACAAAAACATCTTCTGTATTAAAGTTCTGTATAAATGGTAAAACTGCCTTATATTTATCAACGCCGCTTGGTACTATATCAAGCCATTTATCATATGAGTGAACTTTAATAATTAAGTTATTTTCATCAGTATATTCGCGAAACATAATCTCTAATGTAGAATCTAATATTAATACCTTATGTGTAGTTCCATCAAAAACTTGACTTATATGATTAGCTTTATAAATACCAACTGTAGAATCTAGTAGACTATAGAAATCGTGAAATATATCTGGATGATAATAATTATAGCTATTATCTACATTATAATGTAATTTATTTGTATGGCATATATCAACTAAATCAATTACATTTCTTTCTGGAATACACACTTTACTTATAACTTCAGATTCGTTCATACTAAGTGCACCACTAAATAATACCAAACATCCAGTATGAGTCCAACCAGGCATAACAGTTTGAAAATCTCGAAATGGACGCCCTGTTGCAAAGATTATTTCATGCCCCATATCTTTTATGTTTTTAAGTATTCTATTGATATCATTACCTAAAAACTGTTTATTAAATATAATTGTTCCGTCTAAATCAAAAATAAAGCACTTCTTTGTATTTTTATTAATTATTAACTTAGTTAATATATCTTTTTTCATAAGCAGCATCAATCAGATTCCTTGTCCAACTGCCTTAAATAACTAACCCTCTCAGTTATTTTATTTTCCTCTCCCTGTTCACCTGGAATATAAAACTGTTGCTTTACTATATTTTCAGGCCAATAACTTTCATTAGGTACATAATGATTTTTATAATCATGGGCATATTTGTATTCTTTCCCATAGTCTAATTCCGACATTAATTTAGTTGGAGCATTACGTAAATGTAAAGGTACATCTGCAAAGGTTGAGTTCTTAACAAATTTATTTGCTTCTTTATAAGCCATGTAAGCACTATTACTTTTATAGGTAGCTGCCAAATAAAGCACACAACTAGCTAACGCTAATTCCCCTTCTGGACTACCTAAACGTTCATAAGTTTGAAGCGCATTAATTGCAATAGTTTGTGCATTAAGATCAGCAAGACCAATATCTTCCCAAGCAGTACGCAATAGCCTTCTGCCAATATAAAGTGGATCAGCACCACCATCAATCATCCTACTAAACCAATATAAAGCAGCATCAGGATCTGAACCACGAATTGACTTATGCAATGCAGATATCTGATTATAAAATTGCTCACCACCCTTATCAAAATATTTAAGCGAATTGGGTATAATTTTTTTAAGTGTAGCAATATTAATTTGTTTAATACCAGAATTAATTATTGTTTCTAAAATATTTAAAAGACGTCTAACATCTCCATTAGCCAAGCTAATTACTTGGCTTTTCGCATCATCCGCAAAATCGATACTAATATTTAATTTTTGTATTGACCTATTTAATAATAATTCCAAATCACTATCTTTAAGTGGATTTAAAACATAAACTTGCATTCGAGATAATAGCGCGTTATTTAATTCAAAGGAAGGATTTTCTGTGGTAGCTCCAATTAGAATGATTTTACCTTCTTCAAGATGATGCAAGAATGCATCTTGCTGTGCTTTATTAAATCTATGAATCTCATCTACAAATATAACTGTCTGTTGATCAAATAAGCTACTATTATTGTTATCGGAACGTTCGAGAGCTTCTTTTATATCTTTTATTCCACTAAATACTGCCGATAATTTGATAGCATCACATTGCCAAGTATTGATTAAAATATTAGCAATAGTAGTTTTTCCAACTCCAGGTGGTCCCCATAAAACCAAAGATTGTGGTTTGGCGGTTAAAATTTTACGCAATGGCTTATCTAAGCTAAGTAAATGATCCTGACCAACTATATCTTCTATTGTTTTGGGACGCAGAATTTCAGCAATTGGTTGGTACATATAAAACTACCATATTATAAAACTACCTTATTACCAGAATTTAACCAATCTCTCATACCACCATCCATAGAAATAACATTAGTATATCCCATCTTTTGTAAATTAAAAGCAGATAATACAGATCTAAATCCACCACCACAATACAAAACAATATTAGTATTTTTATTTGGTATAGCTTTTTCTATATCCCGCTCAATAACGCCCCGAGATAAATGTATTGCTGTTGGTATATGACCTTGATTCCACTCATAATCTTCACGCACATCAATAAGTGTAAAGTCCTCTTCTTTTTTTTCTAACTTTTCTTTTACAAAATCAATACCTACTTCTTTGACAAACGGACGGCATTCTTCAACCAATGATAAAAAACTGTTATCGTGCTGCATAATAGTACCTCCTATAAATAAAATAATTAATTATACTATAAAACACCCTTGGCAATCAATTCTTCCAGATAAATTGCAACCCCCTCCTCCATATGATGTGAAGCAATATCCTTAGCTATTTTTTTAACATGTGCGCTTGCATTATCCATAGCCACTCCCAAACCAACATTACTCAACATAGGTATGTCATTTTCTCCGTCTCCAAATGCAATAATTTCATTTGCTTTAATATCTAGCTTTTGAGCATATTTCATTAATCCAGAATATTTTGAGATATCTTTTGTTGCTAACTCTAAGTAATTTGGATGAGAAAAAGCTACCAGCAAACTATCATCAATAGATTGGAGTGTTTTTTGGGCATCTATAAGATGTTCATTATCTCCCATCAAACAAATTTTATTTACATGTGCTATATTAGAGATATCAAATTTCTGTGGCATCCAATTAATTATATTAATTTCAGAATTAACATATTTATTATATTTATCTACTACCCATGTAAACCCATTATAATAACTAACTGCAATATTTTTGTTTATCATATTTAAATGTTCATTTACTGATATTGACTGGAAAGTATTACTAAATATAACTTCAGATAAACCATTAGTAATAAAGCCACCATTTAAGGTAATTATTGCCTCATGTAACTCTAAACCCAAATCCTTAGCAATAGATAAAGCAGAATGTGGGAACCTTGCTGAGACTATAGTAAAGATATATCCATTTTGCTTTAATCTTTGAACAATTTTTTTTAGTCTACTGCAAACTTGATAATGCGCATTTAATATTGTTCCATCAATATCAAAAGCAATTAATTTATATCTTTGTGTCATTACTACTACCTTGTATTGGTGTTACTAAATATAGAAATATTGTATTTGTTTCTTTTTTACGTTTCTCACGGTTAAATAAAGTTGGAATAAATTTTTCCTGTTTAATAAAATCGAACTTACCTAATAATAACTTATAACTTAAAATGTGTTTATTATTATCATTGATTGTCTTCAAATCATTTTCATCTATAACCAAGTAAAAAGGTTGTGATTCATTTGCCAAACCTTGTATAGTATTAACTCGCTTATAAATTCCCTTTGTTAAAAATTCTAAACTCAAAGAATTTACATTATAGTCAATAATCTTTTTATCCTTTAAAAGAATACTCAGTTTCTTCGTAACTTGATAGCCCAAATCATATTTAGGATAAAGTGTTGCATTAATAGATTCCACAAATACAAATACCAAACATATTGATAACACTGAATAAACTATTACTTTAGTCAATGGATAATTGTTATTTAAGGCTACAAATATACCTAAAATAACTATTACAAATACTAATAAAATAATAAAAAATTTACTATTTAAGGTTAATAATGCCAAAATCAAGACTAAGATACCCAATATATATGATAAAACAATCTGGATAAAAAATATAGGATGCTTGGTAAGCTTAGTTGTTGTATTAAATAAAAATTCTCCACATAAAATACACGCAAAAGGAATTAGAATGTTCGTATAATGATCTAACTGAAATTTAGTCAAACTAAATAAGATAAAAGTTGGTATAAAAGCACCTACAAGATATATATAGTTCAATCGGTTTTTTTTTGTTTGAAAATTTTCAAGCACTTCCTTATGAGATTTAATTGATTTTAAGACATTTGAGGCGGCAAAAATAAATATGAAGCTCCAAGGCAAAATCGCCCATAAAAAAGTATGGATGAAGTAAAAATAATGGCCAATCGAATCTGATTTACCACTTGTAATTGGCCCTATATCAAAAAACCTACCAAATTGACTACCCCAAAAGAACCAGCCAATTCCCGAAACACCAGTTTGGCCAAATACTACTTTGTTCGGATGCATATCAAATTGTATATATAAAGCTAACAATTCCGGTGTAATAAATATAAAAGATACAATAAGTGCTAGGAGCCATTTTATACTTAAAAAATTACGCCATTTACCAATTACACACCATAGTATAATTAACCCACTAAAGATTGTCAATAAAATAAATATGCCTTTAGTCATCATAGCTAAAGCTGTAAAAAAAGCACCTAATAACAGAAATTTTTTGTTTATTTGTGGATGTTCATTATATAGATACCAATAATAACAGGCAGGTATTATCTCCCCTAAAAGATATGCTTCTTGTCTTATATCTATACTAGATATCATTAAATGTAGTGAAGTAAAATATATAAGAGCCGATAATAGTCCAACTTCCTTACTTGCAAACAGGTGTTTCGCAAGTAAGTAGGTGTAGTACCCACCTAATACATTAAATAAAAAACCCGGCAAAATATAAGCAAATGTGTTAACTCCAAATATTTTATAGGATATTGTAATTAACCAAAACGGAAAATGCGGCTTATCTAGCCAATCTTGACCATTAAATGTAAGATTAACCCAATCATTAGATAAAACAATATTCTTAGCAATAACGGCATAGAAATTTGAATCATTGCTGCTTAATACTGGTACAAAAAACCCTAACATATTAATAAATATAGCAAGTCCAATAAAAGCAAAAATTTGCTTATTTGTCAGTGACTTTTTACTTAAAAATTTCATCATTCTAAGGTTTCTCATCCTATAGTATTAGCTTATCATTTAGAACAAATATAAGTAGTAAGTATACCACAGCTTACAATTCTTAATAAAATGGTATATGCCTTTGGCAATTGTTGATAAATCCTTTATTATTAACCGTGAATTTATAGCAAATTTTGGTAAATTTTAACAATATCATCCACATTCTAAACGTGAAAATCTTTTTTATTACAACAACTTACCAAATATACAGCAAACTAAAAATATAAGATTTTCTACCACATCAATTTGACAAAATATTCACTTTGGTTTAGACTTTCAATGTGGACCAAAAAATTATGTTTTATAACAACATGCTTAAGGAAAATTACAAATTAAATACTCAAACTATAAATTTTTTAAATATTATCTAACCTTCAAGGGGAATTAAAATGAAAACACTTAATAATCTCTTAAGAACTTTAACTTTAGCTTCTTCATTATTATTATCTCAGAATGTATTTGCAGGAGTTTGCGATGCCTCAATTGCAGGAAGTTATTTTCGGGCAAATGTATTTGATGCTCTTATTCAAAATAATAGCATGATACAATTATCAGCTGATGGTAATGCTATATCTTTTGCCGGTGAAGCACTAATAAAATATGTTTCCAGCGGAACATTTGCCCCAAGTTATGGGAATTGGAAATGTAAAGATGGAAAAGTTATCGTAACAACCATTGGATACACAGCTAAACAAGCTGAGAAAAGCTTTGTTGCTATTAGAGATACTTTTGTTTTTGAATTTAAAAGTTTCGACATGAGCCATCCTCTATTAATGCAGTTAAGCTCAGTTGAACTACCAGCGGCCCCTACTAATAACTTCCTAAAACCTACTGCTGGAACTTTACTTTTTAGTTCTGTATATCCCCCAAACCCTTCATTTCCAAGACCATATGAAAAAATTGAAGCTTTCGATAGTGATTTATATCGCACCCAATAATGAAGTTTTGGAGTTTATATGAAGTGTATTTTATATCTAAAAGTCTAAGTTGAAATAAACTTAGACTTTTAGCTTTCTGTTATCGCATTCTTATTAGCGCTATCATGCAAGAATTCAGCTCTTTCTCTTACTCTTTTTTCTCGTGCTTCTTTATCACGTTTTATACGCATGTTTCTATTAACAAATCGTATTTTTGCTTTTTCAGCTCTATTTTCATCCCAAACTGGATCCGGGTCTTCAATGATATGAATACAATCAACTGGGCATACAGGGATGCATAAATCACAACCAGTACATTCAGAAGCAATAACAGTATGGAGCATTTTATTACTACCAAGTATTGCATCAACTGGACATGCTTTAATACATAATGTACAGCCAATGCAAACGTCCTCATCAATGATAGCTAACGTTTTTGGCTTAATTTCACCATTTTGAGAATTTAATGGAATAATTGGTCTATGCGTTATTTCAGATAATTTTATAATTCCAATATCTCCACCTGGAGGGCATTGGTTAATTTCAGCTTCACCATTTGCAATTGCAGTAGCATATTCACGACATGATGGGTAGCCACAACGAGTACATTGAGTCTGTGGTAATATTTCATCAATTTGATCAATAAGTTTGCTGTTAGCTGTTAATTGAGTACTCAAGATTCATTTCCTGCAATAAGCTAATTAATTTATGCAAAATATCAGTTAAATCATCGTATGGGGTTAAATTCCACAATGATATTTCTTGTAAATCAGATGATTCTTTTGTTACTGTTTTAATTTCAACTCCACTTTCTATAGATGCAATATTTACTATAGGAGTTAATCCTGATTCGCGTATTTTTTTCACTATATTACTTAGCGCAACAGATATGGCAATTTCTTTACGATAGTTTTCTCCAATTGCAAAACTAGATGATAAAGAATTTGGGGCAAATGGAATAGGAAATATGGTTACCCCATCTGTTTTTAGTTGATCAAGTAAATAATGCATGAATTTCATTGAACTATTTTTAAATTGGTCAAAATTAATTATGTCTGTAAAATTATATCGCCCATTTACCTCACATGCTACACCAACTATAAAACGTAGAAACACTCCCTCATTTTCAATATTAATATGTGCCCCATCAATGTCAATCGGCAGCCATAATTTAGCATTTTGAATATTTCTTACCCAATAATATAACTGGGATGGTTTAATTTTAGCAATATTTTGTGGGTCAATCAATTTTCCTGAGATAAACCAGTCATAATTAGCATTTATAATATTATTTTCAGCAAAAAATTTATTTAACTCGTCAATGTTTACTTTATTCGGAAGCTTTACCCTACTTTTGCTACCAGCTACTATTACTATAGGGATAGCAAAAATGCATGCAATATTTTCCTTGCCACCACTAAAATTGATAGCATTATTTAGTTCTTGCCAAATAATTTGGCTAACTTTTAGATTAGGTGAAAGATTTAATGCGACATTAATTAATGCATCATTTTCATTTTTTAGCAAATTACTTAGTGTATTTTTTAATTCAGATGATTGGATATTTTTCTCTAGAACCTCTAATGCTTGATTAATAACAATATTAGTTTGTGGATAATCAGTTGCAAAGCACCGTGGATCATTAAATTCAGAGATACCCTTTGATCTAGGGTTTAATTCTTGCATTTTATATAACCTATATTGAACATTAATAATTCTTAAAGGTATATTTTATCAGAATATTATTATGTAAACACAAATGATAACAATTATTTTATAAACAGGGCAAACCGGCGCTAAAATAAAAAATTATAATCTAATAAATGTTGGATATTGCAACAGTTGGTAAACAATTCAGTCCAAATGTTTTTGAATTTATTAGCACGCAGTATATTAAGGGTAAAGCTTCTCAATTTAGCAAAGATAGCAGGATTATTTCTAATTCTAGAACTATCCTCTCCTAAAGTGACATCTTTTACATAATGGCTTGAATTTTCGATACTCCAATGCTGTCTAATAATTGTGGCAAATTTTGCAGCTTGAGCAAACATACTAGATACATAAAGAGATGTTTCTTCAGAAATGGTCCATTCTTTTTTGGACCAGTCATAGGTCTTAAAGACTCTATGTACCTGTATACAAGATTTAAGATACTTATGCCAATTATCACAACCTATAAGTAATTGCTTTGAAAGTGCAAATACTGTTACAGTTCTAGTTTCTTGTCTATTGCGATTATTCTCATTTTCACTAAAAGTACTGTTTGGCTTATTTCTTTTAATGATTTGTTGCATCTTATGATGTAAAAATGCTTGATTAGTCTTTAATTGGACGACTAACTCTCCTTTGACTTCTTTGACTGCTTCAAAGGTTTTTTTTGGCAATGCATAGCATCCAGTGTGTATATAGCTCCTTCT
>JBKDHQ010000115.1:0-262 GCA_046336365.1 Neisseriaceae bacterium | reverse complement strand
TTCATAGAAATATTCACATAATCAAGCAGCTGTCTTTACAGTTACTGAATTTTCATCTAGTTTACAATAAACTAAATATTCTTTACCTAAATTTTGCTCTATACTTATTTGATAGTATTTAGCTGGCTGTTTGTAACCTAGGCTTGAGTGTAATCGTTTATTATTATAATATACAATGTAATTGCTTAGCTCAGTTTTAAGTTGGATCAAGCTTTCAACCCCAGCCATATGTATACACTCATATTTAATAGTTCTCCAAATA
>JBKDHQ010000114.1:0-1262 GCA_046336365.1 Neisseriaceae bacterium | reverse complement strand
ACACTTACCCTTTTCTATATTTTCACTACTGCCGCGCTTCGCTTGCCTCCTCAAAAAAATAAACAAAATAAATTTTATTTATTTTTTCGAGGTATGTTTTACCTCAAATTCCTGTTGCTTTTCATTTTTGAATTTGCGTCCCCTGGATTAAAAAGTAGATACTGGTTTATATGACTATTATTTCGATAATTTTAAGCTAAAGTTTAGTTATTTATATTAAGATTAATCACCTAAAACCTTACTTTTTAACATCGTATTTATTGATTATAGGGTGTAAATTTTATGTAATTTACACCCTATATATTGATTTTATACCTTATGTATTTATTTTACAGCTGGTATAATTCAAGTAATAAAATGTTAACATAACTATAGATATACTTGCAATTAAGCAAATCTATCATATACGTAAAGAACAAATGAATCTCCATAATAACTTGATATAGGGCAAGGTATTACGACTTCGCCCAACTTGTTGGTAGGAAGTATAAGATACTGTGTGTAAGATATGTAACCTGAATTTTCATCTAACCTAGTAAGTCGGTCCGGGTTGATATATAGTTTAGGAGGTTCATTAATCTTATTATATTGTGAATCATAATATTCTAATTTATAATATTTACATTGAGCAATTTCTTTAATACTGACCGATAAAAAAACATAATGAAAATCAAAATAAGCAGTATTCGCTATTCGTAACTTGGTTATCAGAAAATCATTATTGTTATTATCCATATAAGTCATAGTTAAATATTCTATTATATTACTAAACTCAAAACGTTGAAAAGGTGTGGTTGATTTAATATAGTAGCTCAATGATCCTATAATATCTTCTTGATTATTGCACAAGTTATCTAAACGAAAATAATCATAACGGTCATCATCAAAAACTTCTGCTAAAGGTATTTGATACTTTTTCCTCTTTAATTTAGTTCTATAGTCTATGATATTTTGATGAACTCCTCTACATCTATTTCTTATTTTTATTATTTTTATTAATATGTGTTCATTTGTAAGAATTTTACACATTATAGTGAGCCCTGTTGTCAAGACCAAATTTAACCATTTCATAGAAATATTCACATAATCAAGCAGCTGTCTTTACAGTTACTGAATTTTCATCTCCTGACTTTGTCAAAATCTAATTAAAATCATCAATTATTTAGAAATTCCCCCTAGAGTTATCAAGGGGTTTTTTAATTATATGGTAAGAAGTGAGAAATGTAGTGCCCCATATAAAATAATAGTTGATATATTTGATT
>JBKDHQ010000113.1:0-28134 GCA_046336365.1 Neisseriaceae bacterium | reverse complement strand
CCATTAATAGTCGCAACAGCAATAATAGCAATTTATTTTATTATTCTTTGGTTAATTAAAAAATTGAGTAAAAATTTAAGATGGTAATAAGTTGGCAAATATCCTAGCTCAGACATTTCGACGGTTCCTTCTTGCAACCCCAAGTTGCAATGCTTGTTCCAATAGAGCTTTGAAATTTATTAGTACCATATACAAAAGCAATCGGCATTCCAGTTAGTAAAAGGGCAGGAACACTAATTAATCCACCACCTCCGGCAATAGAATCAGTAAACCCAGCAAGAAATCCCATCATTAATAGGAATATTAATAGTATATAAAAGTGCTGAGTGAAGAAATTAATTAGCATATTACTTATCTCGATTAGATCCACTTACCATTTTAAATTCAAATAATCGGCAGTCAAGTGCTCCATTAAAAATTGGAGATTTTTTACTGGGTTTCAATCTCATCAACTTTGGCATTTGTAGATCACTAGTTAAGAAATAGCAATTCCAGTTTGTGTAATTATTTTTTAGATGAGATGCAAGGTTAGGGTACATTTTAGCTAAATGTTCTTGCTCATCTAACCTTTTCCCATAAGGTGGATTAGTTAACATAACTCCTTTATTATCTGGGGCATTTAGTTCTAAAATATTTTTACTATCAAGCTGAATATTTTCAAATATTATTTTTATCGATTCACTATTATTAGGTAATAAATTTATTAATTGTTGTGCAAAGAAGTTTAAATTCTCTCTTGTAATAGTAATGGCTTTTTGACTTATATCGTTACCATATATTTTTATTTCAGTATTAATATTTATTCTTTTTATTGCATCTAACTTCAAGCTATTCCATGTATTAGAATCAAACAGCTTTATCTTTTCGAATGCAAAATTACGGTTTAGTCCAGGTGCAATATTTAACGCTTTACTTATCGCTTCTATAATTATAGTACCGCTACCACACATTGGGTCTAGAAAGCTTATTTTTGGTTCCCAGTTAGTTAATGCAATTAGGCCTGCTGCTAAATTTTCTTTCAATGGAGCTTCAAGTTTATTTTGGCGATACCCACGTTTAAAAAGACCTTCGCCAGAAGTGTCGATATAAATAGTAATAGTATCTTTGGTCAAGAAATTATAAATCCGAATATTTGGATTTGATTTATCAATATTGGGCCGCTGATTAGTTTTTGTCATAAACTTATCACATATTGCATCTTTAACTTTTAATGTGATGAAATCCAGACTCTTGAGTGGGCTATTAATTGCAGTGGTATTTACTTTGATAGTATCATTAACATCAAACCAATTTTGCCAATTAATTTGATTAGCAAGATTATAAATATCTTCTTCATTATCGTATTTACTATGTCCAACTTGGACCATAACTCTACTGGCAAATCTACTATGTAGATTGAACTTAATAATATTTTCAAAATTTGCACTAAATTGTGCTCCAGCATTGGTAATTTTAACATTATTTGCACCAAGTTCTTCTAATTCATTAGCAAGTAATTGTTCTAAGCCTTTATTAGTTGTAGCAAAACCAGTAATCAATTTTTTTCCTCTAATCAATATAATAAATAGTGGTTCTTGGTTCTTAACTTTATAAAATATAAATTTTATGAATAACAGTTAAACTTAGTGTTTATTATAGTTTAAATGTTTAAATTATTGTACCATTAGGCCAATATTATAACAGTTTTAAACAACCTAATATTTTTATAAATTTTTAACACAATATAACGGCGAATATATTATACAGTACAAGTTAAAATCTTGAAGATACTATTTGATGGGTAAATATTGTCATATAGGCTTAGTTTTTACTGCTATATTTAACAAAATACTTTTAGATCTAACAAAAATGTAAGGAAAAATGTAAGATATAATATAAAGAAAAACATTTGGCTAGAAAATATAGGTCTGTCATGATAAAATTATTGACAAAAATTTGTTTGCGATTACTATAAAGCATTTTAAATTATATTTGTTTTGAACTTTTTATCGTTATAATGTTACTCATATGCGTTCTTTGTTAATGTGAGATTTTGTCTTTTTGTTATTTATACAATTACTTTTATTAACTTCATGTGGTTCTGGAGGTTCTAGCAATAGCTCTACTTCTAATAATGTGCCACCACCCCCCAAAGGGTTGGCTGAGTTAATTGTGGAAATTCCAACCAAAGATCAACTATCTATGCCCAATCTTCCCGATACAATAGGAGTGCAATTATATAAAAGTGAGTCATTAATAGGTACATATCAAGTATCACTTGTGAATAAGACAACTAGGCTGGGTAATTATAACCCTGGAACTTATACTCTAGTGTTTCCAACACTAGCTAGTGCAAAAAATGGCATTTATTTAGATGGTGATAATTTAGTTATTGAGCTGAGGTCGGATCGTATAAATACAATAGATTATGTCTATTCTCAATCAACAATACAAACTAAACCATTTATTTTTCATGTTAGTGGCTTAAATGATGTTAAAGCAGTTTTTAAATATGCGGATAACTTAAAAACAGTATATTCAACTGAGAGTTATATTAATAATGGAGATTATCAAGTTAGGTTCCCTGTAGATGTGAGTCTTTATCCATACGTAAGTGCCGCAGGCTATATTTCAAACGTTAATAATGGAATAACAGTATATAACACAGCTAATACTTCATCAGCAAATATTACTTTCATTAGTGATTCAAATGGTGGTACTGTAGCTGGCTGGCCAAGTTATATTGCAATGGGCGCAATAGGGGGACCGAACATTACTCCACCAACTAGAAACTCAACTGGAGGTGATGATGACTTTGGAGGGAAACCTATTGATGCAGTATTTAAATATGCTGGAGTAAATGGCAATGGTGATCCGGGCGTGATTGACCCACCAATGAATGTAATTAGAATGACTAATGATATGAATATGATTAGTGCACTTAATAATCATCCAACTAAAGTTGTAATGGTTGAATATACTGCAGAAATGAGTGGTGGTGAAAATATTGCAGATTTTACCAATAGTTCTATTCCAAATCCCAATAAACAAGATGCAACCTATATAATGGCACGCCATTTTGCAACACTAGCTGCTGATGCTATTGCGATGTTTAATCACCCTGTAGCTTATAATAACCAAAACTATTATGGTGCATTGATTATGGATCCCGATTTACTTGGTGCAATACAACAGAACAATTATATTGGCCATGTTAATAATACCTTAGATCAAACTTCAGTAAATGAGGCAGTAGATCAGATACTATGTTTGATGACAAACAGTCGGAGTTATACTAATCATGCTGCACCTAATGGTAGAAATGGCCAAAATTATATTGATAAAACTTATACTGGGACTCCAGTTGGTATTTTACAAGATATGCTTAATGATGGTTATCCGGCGTGGTCTATAAGTTCAGCTAATGATGAATATTGGGGGACAAGTATTGATAATATGATTCAGGGTACTGAAAGTTACAGTCAGATTGGAAAATGGTTTAATGGTTGTATAACAAACCCCACATATGATAAAGATAAATATAAGCGTCCTAATTTTAGTGCTGGATTTGAAGGCTGGGTTGAAGCAAATAACTGGATAATTCGTACTTTTGCCCCATATGGTACAGTTACTTTTGGTTGGCAAGAAAACATTTGGGCAGTTAATTCTGGATTTTGGTTACATAATAATCTAAGCCTTGACCAAATTGCTTCTGAATATTCAACCCCAGTTACTAATTGGCTTCAAACTAATGCAAAAAGTGTTATTACAACTGGTGCTTTGGGCGGTAGTTATAAACCAGATTTTTTTGTGTTTGATCGTTATGAGACTGATGACAGTTCTTCTCCAGGTCAAGCTACTTTATATAGTGCAAGATCTTGGGACAATTATATTTATGCTGTTGGCTTAATTAGTAAGGCATTTAATAATATACCAATTATGCTATGGCAAATTCCTGGGTCCCACTTACCTTACATTGGCGAATCACAACCACAATTATATAATAATTTACCTGGTAGTTATATATTTAGTACCGCGCCAGTATATTTCTTTGGTGACAATAATCTTACCTCAGATTTAAGCAATTTAATTGTCGGTGATTCTACAACCAACACTAATGTTGGGGTTGGCAATTATATAGTTTCTTCTAGTTATAACTGTCCATTTATTAATTGTAATTATAAACAATATTTGGGCTATTATAATTCTGAGTCAAATAACTATGATTGGAGTAAAGATAATAATAGATTAGGCTTTGCTGCAGAAAACAATATCTTTGCTATTTTATGGGGTGGTGGTAATACTACTAATGTAATTAAAAATTTTAGTAATCAAAGTGATCATGGCTATTTGGCAAATAAGCTGATCAAATATTACCAAAATCCAGCACCTGTGATAAAACATTAATTTTTAATCTATTTGATTGAATTTCAACTGTTTTTTAAAGTTATAACTCTTAATACTTGACATTTTATAGCTCTTTTTTGTTAAGTATTAAGGTTATAAGTTATTAAAAATCAACTCTCTTCCTGTATGTACAATTAAATATGGATCATAAACAAACTTATTAAATAAAATAACAACACCCGTTTTTTGGTCTGGGATCACTCCGATATAAGCTCTAAAGCCATTAGTTGCTCCAGTTTTTTCTATTAAGGCATTTTCAATATATGTGGGGTTATCTATTTTCTCTACTGGTGTTTGTGTTTTCTTCCTTGGTTTTAATGGTTGAATCTTTAATAATTCCATTATAGAATTTTGATCTAGTGGGAGAATTCTCCAGCCTAATCCAATGTCAATCCCACTTTTATACTTAAAATACCCCGTTTGTGCTATTTTATTTGCTGTCAGTATAGTTTTAGGTGTTTGTGGTAAACCGATAGCTGCAAGCAAATATTTAGCCATATCCTTAGCAGAAGTTTTAATAGCCCATCCTCCTGGAAATAATCCACCATCTGCAGTACGTGATGGAGAGCCTACAGCTGTATATCCTTGAGAATAAAGATAATTTAATTGCTTTGGTACAGTAAAAAATGAACTTTGCATATTAAGAGGTTGTAAAATGTCTTTTTGTAAAATATCTATCAAAGGTTTGTTAGCATTATCAGCAAGCGCAATACCAAGTATGCTAAATCCTAAATTAGAGTATACTAATGCAGTTCCTTGTGCATAAGGAGCTTTCCATGTTTTTAAAAATTGTTCAAATCGTTCTTTGTATTTAGGTGTTGCTGCTGTATTATAGGGTATATTAGGTGCATTGTAAGGTAGGCTGGAAGTATGAGTGGCGAGTTCTAGTAAAGTAATTTTTTTAATATCGTTAGAGGTATTTTTATTATATAAATAATTGCCTAAGCTATCATTTAAATTTAGGGCTTTATTATCTACGTATTTTGCTAATAATAATCCGGTAAAGGATTTGGTAACTGAACCAATTTCAAAAAGTGTATTTGAAGTAACTGGTACCTTAGTTTTAGTATTCATCACTCCAAAAGTGTACTGATGTAGTTTGCCATCCTTATAGATTAGCACAACTGCTCCTGGAATAGAATATTCTTTCATTACACTATTTATTTTGTTATTTACTTGTTGATCTAATATGTTATGGCTATTTGGGATAGCCGATAAAGTTTTAGTAATTAGTATTAAGGAGATAACAAATGTGAAAATATATCGCTTATTATTCATTTAATGTTTTTCTATAAATATGAACTTTAATAGGTAAAATTGAATAGTTCTAAGTTATTATTATATAATAATTCTTTATAGTAACTCAACTAAAGAAATATAAGTTAATGTATAATTTTTGAATAAAAAAGTTTAGCACCAAATACCTCTGGGACTGTTAGATGATTAATATATTCTGGTTTTCAAATGGCTTAATTATGTTATAATTCACTTACTTATAAACATGTTAACTCAATTAATATTATATATAATATTACAAATTGAGGCCATCTAACTTAGCTTACAATAGTCTTATTTTATGAGTTAGATAATAATACTAGATATATAAAATGAATATAACAGAAGATATTGAACAAATAATAGATAATCCAGAACCAATTACATTAACTATACCTGAAGATTATGCTGGGATGAGAGTAGATTTGGCATTGTCACAGTTAATGCGAGGTTTATCTAGAACTAGAATTTCTGATTGGTTAAAAGTAGGAAATATACTAATAAATAGTAAAGTATTAAAACCCAAAGATAAAATATTTGGTGGAGAATTAGTTCTAGTTAATCCTGTTTTAAGTGATGAAGATTTGGCATATACTCCAGAGGACATAGAGCTTGATATCATATATGAAGATGAACATATATTAGTAATCAATAAACCTGCTGGGCTAATCGTACACCCAGGAAATGGTAATTGGAGTGGTACATTGCTTAATGGTTTGTTATTTCATTATCCAGAATTAAAAAATATTCCACGTGCGGGCATTGTACATCGTCTAGACAAAGATACGTCTGGGTTAATGGTTGTTGCTCGTTCTTTACTTGCTCAAACTAGGCTTGTACAGGATTTGCAGTTACGTAAGGTAACTAGAATTTATCGTGCTATTGTTGAAGGTCAACCACATAAAGAGGGGATTATAAATAAGAATGTTGGACGGGATCCTAGTAATCGCATAAAAATGGCTGTGTTGAATATCGGTGGTAAAGAAGCAATAACTAGATTTAAAGTATTACAATACTTTGATAAATTTAGCTATATTGAATGTAAATTAGAAACAGGACGGACTCATCAAATCCGAGTACATATGCGTTCGATTAATCATCCAATTATTGGTGATAGTGTTTATGGGCAAAAAAAGATTAATTATCCAGAAAATATTGTAGATGCAATTGAGTCATTAAATAGGCAAGCATTACATGCCACCAAATTAAGTTTTAATCATCCAGACAGTAATGAACTTATGCAATTTAAAATAGCACTACCTTATGATATGAAGTATTTATTACAAGAACTAATACATAATGAAAATAAATCTTTTGATATATCTGATGAAGAGGATGAAGACGAAAATTGGGAGGTTTATTATACTAATGAATAATAAAAATATGTGTTTTACTAATAAATCTATTTATAATTAGTGGAGATAACAAAAAAACTATGAATAAATTATTGAGTGATTTTAAGCTTATGCCTTATGGTAACTTTACAATTTTGGAACTTGGTGAAGCAATTGATGAATCTTTAAAATCTGCTTGGGATACTTTAAATGATGTACTTGCGCAAACAACAGTTTCTTGGGAACATACGATAGAGCCATTACATACTAAAATATATAATCTTAATCGTTTATGGGGAGAGCTTAATCATCTAATGTCAGTTGCTGATTCAGATGAAATCCGTAATTTGTATGATAAGCTACAAGGGAAAATAACTGATTTTTATGTAAATTTAGGGCAAAATCAACAATTATACGAGAAATATAATAATATTAAAGAAAATAGCTACGATAAGATAACTAAAGAACAACAAAGAGTTTTAGATAATGAATTTCGTGATTTTTACTTAAGTGGAATTAATTTGCCAAAAGATGAGCAATTGAAATTTAAACAGATTCAAAATGATTTGGATAAAATAACTACAAAATTTGCTCAAAATGTATTAGATTCAACAGATGCTTCTGTAAAATATGTGACATTGGCAGATTTACCTGATGTACCAGATGATATACTTTTTATGTATCATGAAGAAGCAAAAAGAGATGGGAAAGATAACTTATATAAGATTACTTTACACACATCTAGTTATTTACCTATTATGCAATATTGTAGTAATCAAAAATTACGTGAAGAATTATATAAAGAATATGTAACACGTGCAAGTGAATTTAATGATGGAAAATTTGATAACAGTAAATTGATACAAGAAATACTTAATTTAAGATTACAAAAAGCTAAACTTTTAAAATTTAATAATTATAGTGAGTTATCTCTCTATACCAAAATGGCAGATAACAATAAACAAGTACTTGAATTTTTATATGAATTAGCAAATAAATCACGGCCCTATGCGATAAAGGATGTTGAGGAACTGAAAAATTTTGCACTAGAAAAATTTGGTGTGAGTGAAGTATTTTCCTGGGATATGTCTTTTTTTAGCGAAAAATTGCAGCAAGAAAAATATAGCTATTCTACGCAGGAATTGAAAAAATATTTTCAGTTACCAGTTGTGTTGGAGGGATTATTTAAGTTGATAAACAACTTATATAAAATTGAATTGATACATAATGTTGAGCTTCCAATTTGGAATCCTGATGTACAAGCATTTGATGTAGTAAAAGATGGTAACGTAATTGGTAATTTATTTTTAGATCTATATAGTCGAAATGGTAAGCTGCAAGGGGCATGGATGCATTCAGCTCAAGATAAATATAATACAGGTGCTATAAACTTTAACCCGGTTGCTTATGTAATTTGCAACTTTACTAACCCGATTGGAAATGAACCTAGTTTATTAACATTTGATGATGTGCAAACTATATTTCATGAGATGGGGCATGCATTACATCATTTACTCACTAAAATAACTAATTACTCAATTTCTGGAATTAACGGCGTAGAATGGGATGCAGTGGAATTACCTTCACAGTTCATGGAGTATTTTGCTTGGAACTATGATATTCTCAAAGAAATCTCAAAGCATGTTGAAACTAATGAAAGTATACCTCTTAAATTATATAATAAGCTACTTGCTTCAAGGTATTATCAGGCTGGATTACAGACCTTACGTCAATTAGAATTTGCAATTTATGATATGTTACTTCATTCCACTGATAATGTATTAAGTATTAGTTATATGAATTTATTAGGTAAAGTGAGAGAAGAAATAGCAGTTATTATTCCACCTGAATATAATCGATTTCCTCATAGCTTTACACACATATTTTCTGGTGGTTATGCAGCAGGATATTATAGTTATAAGTGGGCAGAAGTATTAGCTACAGATATATTTAGTGTGTTTGATAATCAGAATAAAGAAAAACTTTCAGAATTAGGTAATAAGTTTCTTAAAACTATCTTATCACAAGGTGGAGTAAACCCAATGATGGATAATTTTAAAGCATTCATGAGCCGTGAACCACAAATTGATGCTTTATTAAAATATTCTTTTGGAGAAATCAGTGCTCATTAGGCAGTGTTGAGTTGAATTGATAAATATAGTTATTACGTCTGTAGCAAGTTAAATAAATTTCATTTTTACTACCTGAACTGTTACTTTATTATTAAATGAAATAAATTTATATTAATAGGGGTGGGGGTAGAAGTTGGAACTATTAATACAATTGCTGTTTAAAAGAGATCTTTTGATCAAACCCAATTTATGACATTTTATAAAATAATGGGTAGCGTCTATATTTTAAAACCACCCAAAGCCTTTAGCAAGTATACCCAATAAAGCAATAAAACCAGCACCATAAACATATAGTAATTTATTAATTTCCCTATGCAAATCTGCTCTAGTTGCCAGATATCTCTTATCAAATTCAGATCTAATTTTTTGTTCAGCTTGTTCTATAATATTAGATATTATTTCTTCTGTTTCCTTTGCTAAAAATTCTGCTTGTTCATCCGTAAATTTAGCTTGTTTTAAACGTTGCATATATTCAATTCAATTAAAATGTTTTGTATTTATGGTTACCATATGATTTCCTCCAAATTAATTATTTTTTCTCAAATAACATCATAAATTTTTATAATCTATACAAAATTTCTTAGCAATATCTAAATTGGTAAGAAAACATTTTGCTAGAGCATCATGCTTTTTTTATTAACTGTGGTGCCAGTATTAATAATTATACTACATTTCTATGAATTAATCTATATCTTAACGATATGGATTGTGATTATATATTTACTCAGATGTATATTCTCGTGATAACTTTTTATAGCTCAAATTTATAGCATTAAACTATTACAGATTTAAAGCATCAATTTTGTTGTTTTTTTATAAAATTTGCTTGGTAAAATAAAACCAAAAATGGTGATACTAAATGATAAATATAATAATTAGAAATATTATGTTATAATATTATTCGAACTTTGTATTGCAAGCATTGTATTTTTTGTTTTTAGATGATTGGCTTAAGTCAGAAATTCAATTAATATGAGATATAAAAAATTTTATAGATAATTTTACAGTTATACTTCATAGATTCTCAAAGCACAATAAGCCCATAAACTATTTTTTAAATATATGATTCTAGTAGAGGGTATAGTATAAATGCTATTCATCAATTCTAAATATATAAACTAATTTAAGAGCTATGTGTGAGAATACCTTGTTTTATCCTCGAAAACAAAATAATTCAGAAATTTATGAATTTAATCATATTCAAAAAGATAATTTATACAATAAAACTATCCAGGAATTATTTGAAAATCAAGTAATAAAAACCCCAAATAATATAGCTGTAGTTTATGAGAATACACGTTTAACTTATCAAGAGTTAAACATAAAGGCCAATCAATTAGCCAACTATCTTATTAAACATTACCAGATAAAAACTGAAGATTTAATCGCTTTATGCTTAGATAGAAGTGAACATATCCTAATTTGCATACTGGCAGTCTTAAAAGCGGGTGGTGCTTATGTACCGCTTGACCCGAATTATCCCGATGAACGAATAAGATATATATTAGAGGATACCAAAGCTAAAATAGTATTAACTAATGAGATATATTTAGGCAAATTAAGAAATATCATACAAAAAAATTACTATGACTTATCTGTTCTAGCAATAGATATACTGGAAAATCAAAGTGAATTTGCTAAAGAAAATTCCGAAAATCCACAAATATCAGTAGCAAATAATAATTTAGCTTATGTAATGTATACAAGTGGTACTACTGGTGAGCCTAAGGGGGTTATGATTGAGCATGAGGGGGTTGTATCTTTTGCATATAATAATGATTATATTCAAATTGATACTGATAGCTGTATCTTGGGCTACTCAAACTATACTTTTGATGGTAGTGTCTTTGATATTTTTGCAACATTAATAAACGGAGCCACATTAGTAACTATTGATAAAAATACTATTTTAGATTATAAAGCTATAGAACATGTAATTTGTAGTCATAATATAAATACTATATTTATTACTACAGCACTATTTCAGCAATATGCTTTTTTAGACAATAACCCGTTATTAAAAATAAAAAATATTCTATTTGGTGGAGAAAAGGCAAGCAGCAAAACTCTGAGCAATTTTTTTAAAAAAAGTAATAATATCAATTTAGTCCATGTTTATGGGCCTACAGAAAATATTGTTTTTTCAACTTCATGCAAAATGAATGCTAATAATATGGGTATTATACCTATAGGAAGACCATTACATGATAAGAAAATTTATATATTAGATAATAAACTAAATCATCTTCCTATCGGAATAATTGGAGAACTATATATTGGCGGAGTTGGTATAGCACGTGGTTACTTAAACCAACCACAACTAACCGCAGAGAAATTTATTGTTAATCTATTCCAAACCCCAGAAGAAAAAATGTTAGGCAAAAATACCAGATTGTATAAAACTGGAGATTTAGTTCGTATTTTACCTGATGGAAATCTGGAATATATTGGGCGCAATGACTTTCAGGTAAAAATTAGAGGTCATCGCATAGAGCTAAGTGAAATAGAAAATATACTAAATAATTATCCAGAAGTACAACAAAGTGTAGTAATAGCATTAGAACATAAAGACGACATAGGTAATATAAGTGGAGATAAATACTTAGTTGCATATTACACCGCAAAGACTAAACTCGATGAAGAAAAACTATTAAATTATTTAGCTAGCCAATCACCAAACTATATGCTACCAAATATTATTCTATATTTAGAAAGATTTCCACTAACTCTAAATGGAAAAATAGATAGAAAAGCATTACCGTTACCAGAACTAACAAATACTAATCACTATATCGCTCCACATAATGAATTAGAAACTAAAATATGTGGTGTATATGCTAAATTGTTAGGACTCCCAGCAAATAAAATTAGTATAAATGGTGATTTCTTTAGTTTAGGTGGTACTAGTATTCTAGCAATCAGGTTAATTAATCAATTAAGAAATGAACTTGATATAAATACTAGCATAGAAGCGATTTTTAAATATAGGAATATTGAAATACTAGCTGCAAATTTAAATAATAAGAATAAAATCCCAGAAATAATTAATAAATATAGCAATTTAAAACCAACTGAATATAGATTATCCTTTGCCCAAGAGCGTTTATGGTTTATACAACGGTTTTCTGAAGAAAGCCATGCTTATAATGTACCATTATTATTTAAATTAAGTAATATCTGTAACCCAGAAATATTATTGACTAGCATTAATAATGTAATACAACGTCATGAAATATTAAGAACATTAATTAAACAAGATCAAGATGGTAATGCTTATCAATTCGTAACGTCTAGTGACGTTAATATAACAAAGTATAAAGTTGAAAATGCAAAGCTTTTGCATAAATATATGCAACAAGAGATAGATTATGTTTATAAATTAGACCAAGAAATACCAATTAGAGTTTGTCATTATATATACAACAATGAACATTACTTAAGTGTAATTGTTCATCATATAGCTTTTGATGGCTGGTCAGTTGATATTTTTATAAGGGATCTGGTAGCTTATTACGAATATAATAACAAGCTAAGAAATAATCAAAAAGTGTGTCTTGAATTACCAGTATTAGATATTCAGTATAAAGATTTTGCTTTGTGGCAAAGAGAGCATTTAACTGATCGATACCTGAATAATCAGCTAACTTATTGGCTAAATAAACTTGAAGGATATGAAGCTTTACATTTAGCTACTGATAATCCACGTCCTGCAATTTTTGATTATAATCAAGGTGGCACATTTGAGTTTAGCTTTGATAAAGAGCTTTCAATACAATTACGCAAATTAGCTAAAGAATTTAATGTAAGCCTGTATAGTGTATTATTGAGTGGCTTCTATTTAATGCTTCAAGCTTATAGTAATCAAAATGATATTGTCTTAGGTACTATAGTATCTAACCGCCATTATTTACAAATAGAAAATCTAATTGGTTTCTTTGTTAATACTGTAGTACTGCGGCAGCAAATCGATAGTGATACAAAGCTCATAGATTTTATCAAGCAAGTAAGTAAAGAAGTACTAGACGCACAACTACATCAAGACTTACCTTTTGAAAGATTGGTTGAAGAATTAGCAGAAGACAAAGACACTAGTAGGCATCCTATCTTTCAGGTAATGTTTGCAGTTCAACATTTTGGTACAGGTAATAGTTTATTTGATTTTTATAAGCCAAGTGAATTATTAATAACATCTAAATTCGACCTAACCTTATTTATTGATGATAGTGATGAACAATTAACTGCTGTATTTGAGTATGCTACTAGCTTATTTATTAAAGAAAGTATAGTTAGTTATAAAGAAACCTATCTTATTATATTAGAGCAATTAACAAATCTTATAGCACTAGATAATAAACATAAACAAATAAAGAACATTTATTATTTATCTAAAGCTTCTTATCAAAAAATAGTAATAGACTACAATAAAACAGAAAAAGATTATCCAAAAGATAAAACTATACACCAATTATTTGAAGAACAAGTGTTAAAAACTCCAAATAACATAGCTATAGTTTATGAAGATGTTAAGTTGACATATCATGAGTTAAACGTTAAAGCCAACCAATTAGCTAACTATTTACTCAAAAATTACCAGATAAAGCCTGATGATTTAATTGCTTTATGTTTAGATCGAAGCGAGTATATGATAATTTGCATACTAGCAGTATTAAAGGCTGGTGGTGCTTATGTACCGATTGACCCAAGTTATCCAGATGAGAGAATAAAATATATCTTAAAAGATACTCAGACTAAAATAGTATTAACTAATGAAATACATCAAGATAAACTAAGACATATTATTAATTGTGATTCTGGTTCAGAAATACAAATTGATATAAATCATAAGAGTTTGTGCAAATTTAGTATGATAACCTCAATTCTCGTGATAGATAATCCGCTAAAGCTAAGTGCTGTAGCTCAACAAAGCGCAAACAATCTACAAACATCAGTAACAAATAATAATCTAGCTTATATAATGTATACTAGTGGTAGTACTGGCACTCCTAAAGGTGTTATGATTGAGCATACCTCATATATTAACGTTGTAAGTTACTTTAAAGATATCTATTTTGCTCGTCTGGATTCAGTTAAAACATACTCTATGACGAATTATATTTTTGATATTTTTGGTTTAGAGTTTGGTTTAACCTTATTAAGTGGTGGCTATTTAGAGTTAGGTACTCCTCTATTTATCTCTTTAGATGCACAAAAATATGATTTTATCCAATGTACTCCAAGTATAATAGTAACAAAATATGATGACATTTTCAATAAATTGAAAATGAAATTATTTGTTGGTGGAGAGTCATTATCACCGGCTTTAATAGAAAAATTATTAGCTGATGAAGTTAATCTGCTAATAAGTGTTTATGGGCCTACAGAAACAACAATTTGGAGTACATCTAAGCTAACCACTTATAGCGATGGTATATTTCCAGTATCAATAGGATATCCGATATCTAATACGAGTTGTCAAGTATTGAATAATAATCTAGTGCCACTGCCCATTGGAGCAATAGGTGAATTACATATCGGTGGTGATGGTCTTGCCCGTGGATACCTAAACCAAGCACAATTAACAGCACAAAAATTTATTGCTAATCCATTTCAAACTCCAGAAGAAAAAACTCTAGGAACAAACTCCAGATTATATAAAACTGGTGATTTGGTACGAATGCTACCTGATGAAAATTTAGAATATATTGGTCGTAATGATTTTCAAGTAAAAATTAGGGGACATCGTATTGAGTTAGGCGAAATAGAAAGTGTAATTAATAAGCATCCTGAAATACAACAATGTGTGGTAGTGGCGCTTGAACAAAAAGACTGTTCAAATAACCCAACAGGAGATAAATATTTAGTAGCCTATTATGTAAAGAAACTTAGTATAAATAATACAGATGAAGTTAGTTACATTGATAATTGGAAAAGGTTATATAGTGTTGAATATGCAGAATTGAATACTGATATATACAAAGAAAACCTTCAAGGTTGGAATAGTTCATATACTAAACAAGCAATAGATAAAGAAGAAATGCTTGAGTGGCGTGATAATACAATTGATCGAATAAAAGAACTAAAATTAGACAGAGTGTTGGAAATCGGTAGCGGTACTGGTTTATTGCTATTTAATCTAATCGATTATTGCAATCATTACTATGCCACAGATTTTTCATCACAAGCAATAGCATATACTAAAAGTCTAATTAATAAATTAGCTTTACATGATAAGGTTGCATCAATAGAATGTACAGCAGATAAATTACCATTTGATATACTTAAGAATAACTATAATACTGTAATTATTAATTCAGTAATCCAGTATTTTCCTACACTAGACTATTTAGAAAGAGTCTTAAATGAAGTAATAAATAATATAGAAGCTCATGGTCAAATCTTTATTGGTGATATAAGAGATTATAGATTATTAGGTTGTTTTCATTATTCAATCTCAAAATTTAAACAGATAGATAATATTACAAAAGAAAAGGTTGATTACTATGTTTTCAGAGATAAAGAATTATTACTTGCACCAGAGTATTTTATTTACTTACAAAATAACAATCCAAATATAGCTAACATTGAACTATTACCTAAATTAGGTAATGCCCTTAATGAGATGAACTGTTATCGTTATGATGCTATTTTACATGTTGATAAAACCAATAATAAGAATCAGCATAAAACAGTAAATGCCACTGATTTTATAAAAGTATTAGATATAGAAGAATATTTAACTGAAAATAAAATTAATGATTATCACTACATTAAATATCTGAACTACAAAATAGCACAAGATTATAAAGAATACAATATATTAATTGAAAATAATCATATTCTTGACCAACAACAATTAAATATGAATCTCAATTTAAATCAATTGAATAAAACCTTTGAGCAATTAAATTGTAAAGTTAAATTTTATTTAGATGCTTTAGAACCTTTATATCTAAATCTAGTAATTTATAAAAACGATATAGTTGATGATATATTTATAGATTATAAAAAAGTACCAGCTTCTAGATTAAATAGTGCAAATAATCCATTAAAGGCATTAAAATTATTGGAGAATCAATTTAATCAAGAGTTAATGGCTTATTTAACTAATAAGTTACCTAGCTATATTTTACCTACTTATTTAGTTCCGCTAAATAAATTGCCATTGACTTATAATGGAAAAATTGATAGAAAGAGTCTGCCAGACCCTGAACTATCAGTAAGTGATAACTATATAGCCCCAAGAAATGAATTTGAAAGCAAAATCTGTGAGTTATTTGCTCAAGTATTAAGTGTAGCAGTAGATAAAATAGGTATAAAAGATGATTTCTTCCGAATTGGTGGTAATAGTATTTTAGCAATTAAACTTGCAAGCCGAATTAATAAAAGTTTTACTTGCAATATCAAAGTTACAAATGTTTTTATCAGTAAAACTGTAGAAAATATAAGCCAATTAGTATTAGAATCCAGAGCATCATTTGAACTTATCACTCATTTAAATAATACAGCAGATAAAACTAATTTATTTATGATTCACCCAACCATGTCTAGCACTGAAGTGTATGTTTCATTAGCAAACAAGTTATCTGATAGATTTAGTTGTTATGGTGTAGATAATTATAATTTGCATAACGAAAATAAAATAACAGATTTAAATCAACTGTCTAAGCTCTATATTGAAGCTATAGATAGAGTAAGGGAACAAACTAGACAAACAAATGAACCATATTTATTACTTGGTTGGTCGTTAGGTGGACAGATAGCCTTGAATATAGCTAATAATTTAGAACAAAAAGGTATCAAAAATATTTATATCATTCTTTTAGATACATTTTTAATAGATGATAAACTAAAGCAGTATTTTGCAAACTTAGTTTTAGACAAACAAAGTATTTATGAGTCTTTGATTAAAGATGGTCATACAGAAAAATATTTTATGAAAATAATCAATAATTTCCCCTGCCAAAATAAGGCATTAAAGTATAACGTAAATCCATTAAAATATGCTAAAATAATTCTCTTTAAGGCCATGGAAAAAGATGCGCATAATCCTTTAAATATTTATAATAAAATAGCTAACCATGTAATTGGGTTAAGTCATAATAATATAGACAGGATTATAGATAAAAGAAACCTTACTCTAGTAAATTTAGAAAATATAACTCATGCTGGTATTTGTAAAGCTGAAAAATTAATTTATAATAATTTAGTTTCTTGGTATTAAACTAACTTGATTTATCTAAGGATAGTTTTGGGATATAAAGATGAACGAGATACAAATTGATTCATATAATTTTAATGATGAAAATGTATATAAGATAATTGATTTAATTAATAGTAGTATTTACTGGACAGATGCAGAAGGAAATTTTTTAGGGTGCAATAAATATGTACTTGATTTATTCGGTTTTAGAGATAGATCAGAAATTATTGGTAAAAATGAATATGATTTAATTATTATCGAAGAAGCAGTGGAAGAAGCAGTGAAAGAAGCTGATAAGATATCTGAAAACAGAATGTTGGTACTAAAAAATGGTTATTACAAAGGTGAAGAGTCATTTACTATTATAGGAAATAAAAAAATAGTGGCTATGACCACTAAAATTAGGTTATTAGATAAATCTGGTAAAACTATTATATTAGGTAATTCAATTGATATAACTGACACGAAAAAAATAATGACATTAGAAAAACAGCAAGCAATCCTTGCGCAAGAAGCTAAAACTATGCAAATTATTGATTTGGTTGATGCTAGTATTTATTGGAAGGACACTAATGGTTATTATTTGGGTTGTAATAAGTATGTATTAGACATGTATGGAGTTGAAAATCGTTCAGAAATTATTGGTAAAACTGATTATAACTTTTTGCCTCAAGATGAAGCACATCAACTTAGTAATATTGATAAGCTAGTTCTTGAATGTGGTTATTATAAAGGAGAGGAATATGGTACTATAGCTGATGGTAGTGAAATTATAGCATTAACCTCTAAAACTCGGCTATTAGACAAGAATGGAAAAGTTATTGGTATAGTGGGCACATCAATAGACATAACAGCACAAAAGCAAGCCCAAAAAGAAAATGAACATTTAGAACAAGAAAATCATGCACATATGGTTCGTGCGGAAGAAGATGAAAAGTTTAGAAAAGCAATTAGACAATTGGTGCATGATATTAATGCACCGATATCAAGTATTAATAATATTATTAGCCGATTAAATAATATAATCCCAGAAAATGAGCGTATAACATTACGGAATGCTTCAGAGCGTATCGCAGGTATATCGCAAAGATTATTGAGCCAATATGATAAACAAGCTGATGAAGAAAGTAGAGAAGTTTTCTTGGCTTCCTTAGCATTGACTCAAATAATCAATGAACGGCGTGAAGATCATCGAGAAACTGGGGTTATAATTGAACTTAATATTGACGAAGAAGCTAATTTTAGTTGTATTGAGCATAACTCAGGTTTATTTAAACGTATGATCTCAAATTTAGTTAAAAATGCGGTGGAAGCATTAAAAGATAAATCAGATGGTAAGGTCTCAGTGGAGCTTGCTGCTGTTGGTAGTAAAATTGTAATTATTATTGAAGATAATGGTTATGGTATGCCTCAACATATCCAGGAAATGTTTATGGATGGGATTGAAGTTACTGAAGGTAAAGAAGATGGCAATGGAATAGGATTACAGCAAGTTAGAGATGCAATAATTGCTGGTGATGGAACATATAAAGTACATGCCAGTGAGAATGGGACAAGAATAACTATACGTTTTCCGATAGTTAATACTCCAAAATGGATAGCAACCGAGATTAAGCTCACTAAAGATGATACAGTCATTATTCTAGATGATGATAATTCAATCCATGGTTCTTGGAATAGTACCTTTAAAGAAGTTTTAGAAGAAAATCCAACGCTTAAATTGAAGCATTTTACTAGTGGTCATGAGGTTGTCACTTATATAAATGGTTTAACTTTAGAGCAAAAACAAGATATATTTTTATTAACAGATTTTGAACTTTTAGATCAGGGTATTAGTGGTTTAGATGTTGTAACACAAACTGGCATATTACGAGCGATATTAGTAACTAGTTATTCTGGACAATCTTCTATGCAGAAAAATGTTGTTTCTGCTGGAATAAAAATGTTGCCTAAGGAACTAGCATCTGCTGTAAAGATAAGTGTAGATAAAAAAATACAAAAATGGAGTAATAAAGTAGACATGGTGTGGGTGGAAGATCAGAAATGGTTAGTTGATGGTATAGTGAAACGTCTTTACAGCCATTTGAAAGTCGATATTTATTATGACCCAATTACTTTTTTAGAAAATGTACATCAATATCCTTTAGATACAAGAATTATTTTAGATACTTATTATGATGCTGAAGATGGTACCCCATACTTAATGACTGGGTACAATTTAGCGAAAGAACTTCACGCGATAGGGTATAGCAAATTGATAATTTATACTGGGGAAGATCCAGGGGACCGTCCCCCTGAATATCTTCAAGTAGTTCGCAAAAAAGATCCATTTTCTGATGAGAATATGGATAAAATCTAGCTGAGTGCTTTTAGCTATAGTATTACACGTTAGCTATGACACTACACGGCTAATCTTAATACAACCTCTTAAAAATGCACTGCTATATGGGAATTCACCATGCTGATTGTGTATAAATCTTGTATCCTCTTCTGGTAATTGTTTAGCATTATAAATTTTTGGATAATCAAGGGAAGGATCGCTATGGTAATATGAGAATATTGTATTTTGTATGACGTCATAAAGAAATTGAGCATCTGGTTTATTCGTTAATATAGCTTTAGAGTAGTCCTCAATAATTCTGCGCATTTCTTCTAATAGTGAAATTTGGCTTTTTTTGTGGGAAGATTCTAAATAACTTTGGCTAAAAGGTGAATGGTTAATAGAGTAATATATAGGGCTAAAATCTTTTGAGCTTATTCTAGTGGGCTCCATTATAACTGCACTATTTTTTTGCTCTTCTCCTTTATTATAAATTTCAGTATATGCTTGATTAAGTGAGCTAATTGGTGCAGAATCATCATTGATTGCTGGCTTAAATCCAGTTATCATACTCCCAGCAAGCATAAATAATTGCTTAGCCATTGTTAGAGATTGTGGTGGATAGACTTTGGGTAAATTTTTTTGTATTTCAATTTCACTAAAAGCTTTATCCCACTGTTCAAATACTCTGTGGCGGATAGTGTATGAGGTACGGTGTATAGCGAATAATTTTTTTGTTAATAAGGCCCATTCATCATCTTTTAATTGGTTAATCCAATTTCTTGGGAAAAAAATTACTTCACAACGCCATAAAAAATCAGCTTTATTGGCAATATCTACAAAAACATCCCAATGTCCTTGGTGTGAAGATGGGGTAGAAATAGTTATGCCATAATGTCTTTGTAATCGGATATGGTGAGTTTTATCACTAATTTTTGATAGCATAAATAATGACCTAGAGCCGGCATTTAAGTTAAACTCCAATACAGATGTTGAAGTGTCATTTACATAATCATCGATTGCTTTAGGAATTCCAAACATGCTTCCAGGATGCATAATTGAGTGTGGTTGAATGCTACCATCGTTTCTTGATAAGTAAAATTCCGGAGTTTTATTAAGGATTAGTCCAAGCGGATCTTCTTCTGCATTTCTGTTATAACTTAAATCGTTTCTCAATTTTTCAGGTAACTCTGGATCATCAAAGGCTATGGTCCCACCATCACTTAATGGTAAATAACATTTACCATTATTTATTATCATGTCACCAAACCTATAACTGGCTTTATAAAATACATAATTAATACCATTATCATCCACTTTTTTCATCGCATTGGCTAAGTCTGGATTGGTTATAGTTATTGTGTCTACTAGTTCAGCCCATGTTAATTCTGTTACAGCAATTGACTTTTCAGAATTTGTTTTTAACATCATTACTTTCCCTGCTAAATATAACTAATATTATTAGACCATATTATATAATCTTTCTCAATAATTTTTAACTACCATTTTTTGCCATTAAAATTGTGGCGGAAATACGCCGGCAAATTAACGGATTGCTAATATTTTTAATAAACTGATTTTATGAGCTAATTTAAATTATACTAATAGATCAGACTATTACTAGTGCTTGGCAAAAAATAAAATTACGTGTTAAACTTAATAAAGTACCAATTATTTTTACAGTAATTTTACTTTTTGTCTATGCACCAACTAGATTTTTGTTAAAATGAGCTTATATTACAATTTAAATAATATTATATAATGTAAAGCAATATTTTACACAATGATGAGTATTTGTTTTAATATATTAAAATTTCGTTAAAATATATAAAAACTCTGGTATAATTGCGGGATTTATTGTTATTTATTTGAATAATTATAGTATGTATATTTTTAGAAAACTTCTTTTAATCGTCATTATTTTAGTAGTATTAGCATCTTGCGCAGATGACTCAGATCCATTACAGGTTAAAGGTAAATCTGGTGAGGAGATATATACTGAGGCTAATACAGCCTTAAATAATAGCACATATGATAAGGCAATTAAACTATATAATGCATTGGAAACCTCTTATCCTTATGGTGTTTATGCTCAACAGGGTATGTTAGAGTTGTCATATGCTTATTATGAGTATGATCAATATGAAAATGCACTAGCTACAATTGATCAGTTTATTAATACTTACCCAACAAACCCAAATATAGATTACGCGTTATACTTAAAAGGTTACATAAATTATAGACATGATGATAGCTTTTTTGCTAAAATTACTAAACAGGATGCAAGTGAACTTGACCCAGAAGGATTAAGAGCTGCACATAAGTCTTTTACTGAGTTGATAACACAATATCCGAAATCAGCATATGTATCAGATGCACAAAACAAAATCAACCAAATTGTGATGGCCTTAGCTAAAAGTGAGATTATAAAAGCAAGGTATTATATGGAAATAAAAGCATATTTGGCTGCGATTAATCGTGCCAATACAGTAATTACTACATATAGCACAACTAACTTGGTTGAAGAAGCTCTTGCTATTGAAGTTGTAGCATATCAGGAGCTTGGAATGTCGATGCTTTCAAAGGATATATATCGTGTATTAGCATTAAATTATCCCAACAGTAAATATTTAAAAAATAGATGGGTGTACATAGAATACCCATGGTATAAAATATATTAATAGGATCTAAATATGGCAAATAGGCAAGAAAATATTTTTGATACGTTACTAAATGTTGGTCCAGTTTATATATTGGTTTTTCTACTCTTTATTATCCCATTATTGATACCTTATAGTTATTATCCAGTATCAAAATTTAGTTCAGAAGCCTTAGCTGGAATATTTGGCGCAGCGATTGGTTTTTTTTCAATTATTAGAGCAAAGAGAGTGGAAATTTCAAGTATTTCAATTGCTGTTATATTATTTGGTTTATTTTTGCTAATACAACCATTATTAATCCCAATTCGACTTCCTGGTATAAATATGGCTATTGCTAGTTGGTTTTGGGCAGCTGCTTTAATGTCAATTGGAGTATCCTCTTTTGTTAATAATAATACAGAAAAGCAAAAAGCGTTTGTAAATATCGTATGTTGGGCAATTTTTGTGTCAGCTTTTATTCAAGCTTTCTTTGGGTTGTTGCAATTTACAGGATTAGCTGCAAATTTTAGTGGTTTAATGCTTTATATCGATACTCAATCAAATAATGTATTTGGTAATATTGGACAAAAAAATGATTATGTAGACTTTTTATCGATGGGAGTTTTTGCATTATCATATCTTTATTTTGATAAAAAAATTAAATTAACAACTTATATACTTTATGCATTATTCTTTTTAATAATTATTAGTATAACAACATCAAGAACATCTTTTGTATATTTTATTTTAGCCCTAATTATGGCATTTATTTTCATTTTTGCTCATCGCAACAAGCGTGAAAATAAAGATTATAATAAAAAAATATTATTTATAATTCTTGGCTTATTTTTTGGATTATTATTAGTTGAGGCAATATTACCAAAACTTATTGAGTTATTAACCTCGCGAACTGATGTTACCTCAGGTATTTATAGATTTGGTGAATCAAGTGTGGGGCAGTCAACTTATAGAAGATTCTACGAGTGGTATAAATGTATAGTGATTTTTTTAAATCATCCAATATTTGGTATTGGTTGGTATCAGTATCCTAAAGCAGCTATAGATATAATGTTAAATGACCCTAAATTTTGGTATATTCCTGCAAACAGTGCTTTATATACACATAGTCATAATAGTATAGTAAATATTATGGCAGAAACTGGTCTTGTAGGGTCATTGATTATTATTGTGTATGGATTTTTCTATACTATTTATAATATGTTTAAAAATTTTAATAATCATTCAACCTTATTTATTATATTTATTGTCTTAACACTATTTGGTCAAAGTATGTTTCAGTATCCATTATGGTATGGTTACTTTTTTATGTACTTTATCATCTTATTATCGATTAACAAAGGCACTATAAGTTTTAATAATAGCAAACTATTTAAAGGAATTTTCTCTGTTATATTTTTTGTATTCATATATTTTTGTTGGTCTAATTATCAGACATACTTAAAAGTAGCAAGCTATACAGAACAACCTAAAACAATTGATGATTACACCAATAATATACGTGGATTACAGCAAGTTATTGATCATAATCCATTATGGGTACTGCCTTCGCTTATGGTTATGGATAACTATGTTCAGCCAGGTAGCCCACAATTAAATGGTATATTATCAGTTTCAGATCAGATTAAATACATTGATATGCTCGGTAATCAGTTACCTTATCCTGGTGCAATAGTAAAGCAGCTTATAATACATAAAATGGTGGGTGATGAAAAAGGTGCTATGTATTACGCAAATTTATTAGCACATGGGTTCCCATTTTTTAAAGAGAAATTTTCAAGTGAGCTTGAGCAAGCATCACCAATGTTTGCAAATGAAGTAAAAGCAATTAGAAATTTTAAATACGAGGACAAATCAATTTTCGCAACAAAATGGTTTAAAAATAGTACTAAGAAGGAAGGTTAATGTTATGTTAGAAATGAATAATTTAGTGCCAGTTGTTGTTGAACAAAGTGCAAGAGGAGAGAGATCATTCGACATATATTCTAGACTTCTTCGTGAAAGAATAATTTTCTTAGTCGGAGAGATTAATGATCAAACAGCTAATTTGATTGTAGCACAAATGCTGTTTTTAGAGGCAGAAAACCCAGATAAAGATATTGCTTTTTATATAAATTCTCCTGGAGGTTCAGTTACAGCTGGTTTGTCAATATATGATACCATGAATTTTATTAAATGTGATGTTAGTACCTTTTGTATAGGACAGGCATGCAGCATGGGCGCATTTTTGTTAGCAGCTGGTACAAATGGTAAAAGAATTGCATTACCTAATTCAAGGATAATGATACATCAACCACTTGGTGGATTTAAAGGACAGGCATCAGACATTGAAATTCATGCAAAGAATATATTATTTATGAAAAATAAATTAAATGTATTGTTAGCATATCATACTGGTAGAAACTTAGAAGATATTGAACGTGATACAGATAGAGATAATTTTATGAGTTCTGAAGAAGCATTAGAATATGGTATTATTGATCAGCTATCAAATAAGCGTTCAGATTTAAAAAAGGTGGATAATCGTGATTACAGGTAAACATTGCTCTTTCTGTGGCAAGGGCGAAAAACAAGTTACGCATTTGGTCGCAGGTAATGAAGGTTATATTTGCAACGAGTGTATTCTAAATTGCACTGATATTATTAATTCTGCAGGAGTTAAAGATTCTCCCATTGAGTTAGAGTTAGAAAAAGAAAAACCTATTCCAGCCCCAAAGGATATAAAAAATGAGTTAGATAAGTATATTATTGGGCAAGAACAAGCCAAAAAGATTTTGGCAGTATCTGTTTTTAACCATTATAAGAGAATTAGAGATAATGCAACTGATGATATTGAATTAAGTAAAAGTAATATTTTATTAATTGGTCCAACTGGATCTGGTAAAACATTACTTGCGCAAACTTTGGCAAAACTATTGGATGTTCCGTTTGCAATTGCTGATGCAACCACGCTCACTGAAGCAGGTTATGTGGGCGATGATGTTGAGAATGTATTGGTTCGTCTATTGCAAAATTGTAACTTCGATACAAAAAAAGCTGAATGTGGTATTATCTATATTGATGAAATTGATAAAATTGCTAGGAAATCTGAAAATCCTTCTATTACTAGAGATGTATCTGGGGAAGGGGTGCAGCAAGCATTACTAAAACTAATTGAAGGTACTGTTGCAAATGTTCCTCCTCAGGGTGGAAGAAAACATCCGGGCCGAGAGATGATTCAATTAGATACAAGTAACATATTGTTTATTTGTGGTGGTGCCTTTGATGGGCTAGAGAAAATTGTGCAAATGCGCAGTCAAAAAACTGGTATTGGGTTTGGCGCTGAAGTAATGTCAAAAGAAAGCTTAAATGATAAAAATAAATATCTAAAAGAAATTGAACCACAGGATTTATTGAGGTTTGGATTAATCCCTGAATTTATTGGTAGATTACCAATACATGCAATATTGGAAGAACTTGATGAAAAAAGCTTAATTGCAATATTAACTGAGCCTAAAAATGCTTTAATTAAACAATATAAGAAATTATTTGAAATGCAAGGTACTCAATTAAGTTTTGAAGATGATGCAGTTTCTGAAATTGCGAAAAAGGCTTTAGCTAGAAAAACTGGTGCACGTGGTTTAAGATCAATTCTTGAGCATTTATTATTAGATACAATGTATGAACTTCCATCATTAAATGATGTTAAGAGTGTTGTAATAACAAAAGATGTAGTACTTGAAAAAGAAGAACCGCATATTAAATATACTAGCAAAGTGGAGGATATTCAGAAGTGTCTTTAAATATTGATGTGAAAACATCTAAGGTAGGGTTTTGGCATTTCCCAAAAACATTCTATACATTATTAATCATAGAATTTTGGGAAAGATTTGCTTTTTACGGATTGCAATCTGTTGCTGTAATATATTTTATTAAAAAGTTTAACTTATCTGAATCTGATTCAAGCGGTTTATTTGCTTCTTTTTCTGCTTTATTATATGGCTTGATGGTTATCGGAGGATTTATTGGCGATAGGATATTAGGTTTAAGACGTTGTTATTTAATAGGTATAGTATTATTTATTCTTGGTTATGGATTATTAAGTTTTGCTAATACCCAATCAATACTTTATTTTTCTATGGGAATAGTGCTTGTTGCAAATGTTTTTTTTAAAACTATAGCAAATAATTATGTTAGTAGGTGCTTTGAAAAAAATGATCCTCGGCTAGATTCTGCGTTTACATATTTTTACATGTCAATTAATATTGGTAGTTTTTCTAGTTTAATAATAGTTCCGATTATTTCAAAAACATTTGGTTATTCTGTTGGGTTAGCCCTTTGCTCCATAAGTATGGTATGTGGTTTAGTGTTTTACTTGATTTTTAGAGAAAGACTTAAAAATTTAGATAACCAGGTAGGAAAACATAGGGAGAATAAGTTTTTTTTAGTAAGTTTGTTTCTTTTAATATCTATGATTTCAGCATATTTAGTTGGGTTTATTTTAAAAAATTCAGAATATAGTAGAATTTTTTTATATACTTCTGCGGCAATAATATTAATTATATATTTGGTAGTAGCATCTAAACTACCTAAAATTGAATCACAAGGAATGATGGTTGCTTTAATGCTTGCATTACAAGCAATTATATTTTTTATTTTATATATTCAAACAGCTACTTCGTTTATGCTATTTGCCTATCATAATATAGATCTTGAGTTTTTTGGTTATAAAATACCACCAGGCGTTACGCAAGCATTTAATCCCGTTTATATTATTATATTATCTCCCATATTATCAAATATATATCTTTATTTTAATAAGAATAAAATTAATGCTGGAATACCACTTAAATTCGTATGCGGGATATTTTCAACTAGCATATGCTTTATTTTGCTTGGGTTTGCTAGTAATTTTTTTGCAAATCATGATTCACAGATTCCAGTTATATGGTTATTTATTGCTTATGGTTTTTATACTCTTGGTGAGTTATTAGTATCTGCATTAGGACCATCTATGGTCTCTCAATTATTACCCAAAAGGTTTGGTGGATTTGCTCAAGGGTTTTGGTATTTATGTGTTGCTGTTGGAATGAAAATAGGTGGTCTTATTTCATCTACTGCGGCAGCTCAATACAATAGTCATGATCCAGCTCAAAGTTTGAACACATACATGCATTTATTTTATTATATTGGTGTTGCCATATTTATAGTTTCAGGTTTTTTGTTTTTTATGGTTAAGCCATTAAATAAAGCTATGAATCTGGTATTAGAACGAAAATATTAATTTTGTAAAAACTTAAATTTGATCTAACAAATCTAATTAGCTGACAGTGACTTCTATAAGATTAGTAAAACTGTCAGATTTTCTCATAGTTATACCACAAACTCTCTCAAATTCAATATGCTTAACGTGAATTAAAAGACGGAAAGCAACAATGTAAGACTCCACATATTTACGTTTACATAATTATGGGAAAGTTATACAATTACGCTATGATTATATTCAATAATAGGACAATTTAACATGATACCGAAAAATATACTGACTAAAGAAACCTACTTTCCACAATCTCTGGAAGGTCAAAATAATAGAGAAGATAAAGTAAGTTATTTTCCTCAAAGTACTGGTAGTTATAAAGAAAAACAAAATGTAAATGGAGGTGTGAACCAAAGTCAAGTAGGTGAAGAAAAACAGCAAGAAACCATCAAATTGTATAGTGAGCCCTGTTGTCAAGACCAAATTTAACCATTTCATAGAAATATTCACATAATCAAGCAGCTGTCTTTACAGTTACTGAATTTTCATCTAGTTTACAATAAACTAAATATTCTTTACCTAAATTTTGCTCTA
>JBKDHQ010000112.1:0-8810 GCA_046336365.1 Neisseriaceae bacterium | reverse complement strand
CAGGAGATTATCCGAATCTATCATTTGATCTAGGGCATAATTTAAAAACGACATCTCAACCTCTGCAAAAACACAATATATTCATATATATCAATATTTTATTATACCACATATTCGCTCTTAATGTGCAGAGGTTTCATTGATGCATAATTTTGCGTTAATAAATTTGTATGGAATAAAACTTATACCCTATGTATAGAATTATAAGTGTTAAATAAAAAAAGTTAGTGGAGATTTGTTTAATATAGAGGTCTATCATATAGAATATTTTAATTTAGGATATTTAGAAAAAGTTTCGAGGATTTGTTGACAAATAGGTATTTACTCATGGTATAATGCTCTCCTTATTGCGGGAATAGCTCAGTTGGTAGAGCACAACCTTGCCAAGGTTGGGGTCGCGAGTTCGAGTCTCGTTTCCCGCTCCAGGATATAAGTATTTATTGAGTACTTGGCGGGGTAGCAGAGTGGTTATGCAGCGGATTGCAAATCCGTGGACGCCGGTTCGATTCCGACCCCCGCCTCCAAGATGATGGTGCCTTAATATGCCGCGATGGCGGAACAGGTAGACGCAAGGGACTTAAAATCCCTCGGGAATTATACTCCCGTGCCGGTTCGATTCCGGCTCGCGGCACCATCTTTAATTCAAATAATTTATAAGCATGTTATCAATCGATATTGATGATTTTTCATTTGTTGAGGTGAGTGGAATGTCTAAGCGTAGTTTTGTTGGTAGCGTGTTTATGATCTCGGGTTGCGCTATGGGTGCTGGATGTTTAGCTATGCCCATGCTTGCAGCTGGTCCGAATTTTATCTTTTCATCAATATTCCTGATTTTAACAGGAATTTTTTCTTATCTATTAGCCAGTGTTTCCCTTGAAATTTTTTTATTATATAAGAATGAAGTTAATACCTCAACTGTTGTTAAACAAAATTTTGGGAATACTGGAGTTGTTATTTCAGTATTAATTAATGGTGCATTGATGTATGCATTATTATCTGTTTATATGACAGGTGGTGCAGATCTTCTTAATAAAACTATTTTTCCAATAATTAGTATTCATGCATCAGACCAAGTTGCACTAATTATATTTTTAGCGATATTTTTACCTATATTCTTTAAAGGTGCAAATTTAGTTGTTCGTTCCAATAAAGTAGTATTTTATGTTAAATTAATAACATTTTTAATCGCAATCATTTCAGGGATCTCATTTTTATCAAAAGATCTGGGTAATTTAGTAATAGAACAACTTAAATATATTCCACGTGCGTTACCAATTTTTTTAGGGGCATTGTGGTTTCATTTTATTATCCCTGTAGTTGCAAAATTAAATGATTATGATCGTGATCGCTGTAATCGTGTATTTAAAGTTGGATTAATTTTACCTGTAGTGTTATATATTCTATGGGTTGGTGCAATATTAAGTTTAATCCCACGTGATGGAGTAGGGCATACATTTTTTTCATTATTAAGCAAAAAAGAATCAGTAGGTACGATGATTACTTATGCTATGAATAATAATCCTCACATTCCTAATATAATGAAAGTTTCATTAAATGTATTTTCAAATATTGCTTTATTGACTTCATTCCTAACTGTGGGACTATCTACTTATGATTTTATTCGCGATACTTTTAGAATTAAGCAAACTAGGGTTGGAGTTCTACGTAATTTAACCATAACAATGTTACCTCCTGCAATTTTTGCATTATTTTTTCCTAATGGATTTGTTTTTATTTTACAGCAAGCAATCATCCTTTTAATGTTAACGAATATTATTGTTATCTCATGTTTACTTAAAGAGTATAATAAGTTAGAGAGAAAGCCTAATCGGCTTATGATCTATGGATTACTTATAACGCTTGCTGTATTAATTATATTCCAGTTAATAGATAATTTCGGTATGCTGCCTGCTTATGGGGCGTAAAATAAGTTAAAATATTATATAATTTATATTTACAGCTCATCGTCGCTGCCTGATTGTTTATTCGCGTTGGCGATATAAATTTTGTAGCTTTTCAGAAAGTCTAATATTAAATTTAGCTTTTTTTCACTTTTACTGTTAATAGCAGGCAAACTATTCCTATTACCTAAAAAAGAGTCAGCTTTTAGTATATTTTTAAAAAATTCTGATATATTATCTTTAATTACATAATTTCCGAAGAGTGTGGTTTCTAAAATATCAAGTTCTGATAGAGATTTTGTTAATTCTGGTTTGTTTATTTCACGAGGATAATCCCAGCCAGTATTAAGCAATTTAGATAGGTTTATCTCTCCACATAAAAATTGTGAATGGTAGTAACTTGAGTAAGATGGACCCTCATCATTAAAAATATCCACTTTTTCTTGAAGCAATCTAATACAATTTATAATATTTGAAATTTCAGTGCTAGTGAATGTTATTAATCTATTAATAGCCTCTTTACTTTGTAATCGACTTAGTAATGATTGATTATTTTTGTTAATAATCTTAGCGGATGGATTATATTTAAATTCTGATTCCTTTTTCTGATCTGGACATCGTTGACTCTTAGTAATAACTCTATCTGATGGTATCATTGTATTATCTCCATGATAAATAATGTTTTTTATATAAATTATTGTATATGAGGGAATTATATTGGATTTAGCTTAATTTTTGTTATAAATTTAGGGAGTTTCGCACAAATTCGAAGATGAAAATCATAGCAATCCCTTTTTAAAGTAAATTAGAGATTATTTATTATATATCTGCAACTTAAAATTAATAATATTTTGATATACTTCGATTAAGATTTGTGAGATTAATTTGAAATAACAGGAGTAGATTACTCTGTGTAATTGCCTTGGGATTAATTGTTTATTTACATAAATTTAATATAGAGCGCTTTCTGTATGATAATATTATGGTTATACGATGTAATCCTTTGTATAGAAGGCATCATTTAAGGCTAGTTTAAAAGATAATATCATAGTATGAAATATTATTGCTATAATAGAGAAGGCCTTTATTTATTATTACTTTTTCTTATAGAAGTTTGGCATTGAACACTTTAATATTATATGAACCTTAGATTATCCCATGATAAATATTTTTTTACATAAACAGGTTAAGCGCTTGTATCAACCAAAACGGAAAAATTGTTTATTTTGGATACAGAAATCTCTCATAAAAGAGTATAATCTCGTTAGTATAGATATACTTATTGTTTCAAAAGAGCAGTCATTACAATTAAATAGCAAGTATCGTAATAGAAATAGCCCAACAAACGTTATATCTTTAGAATATAATGAATCAAGAGATAAATATAATATGTTGTGTGGGGAGTTGATTTTGTGTGATGGAATCATTGTTGATGAAGCAATTGACCAAAATAAAGATATTATGCTTCATTATGCACATATGATTATACACGGTGTACTACATTTACAGGGGTTGGATCATCAAAATGATGAAGATGCCAATTATATGGAACAACTTGAAATTGATATAATGCAGCAATGTGGTTTTGTAAATCCATATATAAATTATGCTTGAAACTCATGCTTTTATTAAATTTGAGTTTTAGGATCCTAAACAGGTTCTAAGCAATGAAATGATTCTTAGGGTGTAAAAATGAGAAAATGGGTATTTTCAGATCTGTTCAAGCACGAGGTACAATCTAAAAAAGAAATTATTGAAATCTTAAGAAATGCTTCTCAGAAAAAAATTATTGATAGCGATAGTTTGCCAATGCTTGAAGCAGTATTCAATATTACGGAACTTAAAGCTCGTGATATAATGATTCCAAGAAATCAAATTGATGTGATTGATGTTAATGATAGCTTAACTGATATAGTTGATAAGATAACTAGGACTGGTCATTCTAGGTTTCCTGTTATTGATGGTGCGGTAAGTAATATTATTGGTATATTTCATAGTAAAGATTTATTAAGTAGTATAACAAATATAGATAAAGAGCAAGAGTTTGATATAAAAGAACATTTGCGTAAAGCTTATTTTGTTCCTGAAATTAAGCGCTTGGATAATTTAATGTATGAAATGAGGTTAAACCATGCACATTTGGTAATTGTTGTTGATGAATTTACCAATGTTGTTGGTTTAGTCACTCTAGAAATGGTTATCGAGCAAATTATTGGAGATATTGAGGATGAATATGATGCAATTGAGGGTGAAAGATTAATTACTGAGCTTAATGAAAACCAATTTAGAGTTAAAGGATATTGTAAGTTAGTTGAATTGAACAATAAATTAGGATTATCAATTTATGATAAGGTAGTCGAGACAATCGGTGGTTATATAATTAAATTTTTAGGTAATGTTCCATCGTCTGGTGAGATTATTCAATTTAGGCAATTTAATGCTGAAATAATAAATGCTGATAGTAAAAAGATAAACTTAATATTAATTACTAAAAAATAGGATACGGTATTAAAATATGATTGCAAATAATGTAAAAGTCCTCAAACCAAAGGTTTTAGTTAATTCTGAAATACCATATATAAAATTTTATCATTATCTTTTACTATTTATAGCTGGTTTGGTAAGTGTATTTGCATATGCGCCGTTTAATTTTTCTGCGATAATCATTTTATCATTATTAATATTACTTCACATTATATATAATTTTAATGAATCTACTACAAAAAAAGCTGCATTTTTCTGCGGATTTTCATATGGTATAGGTTTTTTTGGTAGCCAATTATATTGGATATTTTATAGTCTATATAAAGTTATTGATACAGGAATCATAGTGTCAACTATTGCTTATATAATATTTATACTATTTTTGTCTTTATATATTGCGATATCGACTTTATTTTATTGTAAGCTGAAAAGCTCTTCAAAAAACTTAAATTTCTTATTTTTATTTCCAAGTATTTGGGTAATATCTGAGTGGCTCAGAGGATGGTTCTTTACTGGATTTCCGTGGAGTGATATTAGTTATACCCAAGTATCAACTAGTTTTCTCAAAGGATTTTATCCAGCTTTGGGTAGTTATGCAGTGTCTTGGTTAGTTATGGCATTAGCTGCTTCATTATATATGTTGATAATTAATATTTTGAATAATAAGTTAACTAATAGAAAGAATCAGTTAAGAAACATAATTTTGTTTTTTGCTATAATTTTACTAAGTGGTACATTTCTTAGTGAACAAACTTATACTAAAGTTTATGGTAAGCCTATTAGTGTTGCTTTGGTTCAGGGTAATGTTGCACAAAGCGCCAAGTGGTATACTAATGATTTTCTAGTGGTATACAGAAATTTGGTTGCTAAGGCCAAAGCTGATTTAGTTATTATTCCTGAAACTGCAATCTCGACATTTAGTAAGTATTTGCCAAGTGGTTATTTAGATGAATTAACTAATCTTGCACAGAAAAATAATGCTAGCTTGATTATAGGGATTCCCAAAATTATTAATCAAAAAAATAATTATGTAAATGCTGCCATGGTATTAACTAATCCTTATCATCCATATTATGCTAAAGATCATTTAGTCCCTTTTGGGGAATATATTCCAGTTAAATGGCTCTTAGGTCCGGTATATAAAGCAATATCTTTACCTATGGTTGGTTTTAGTGATGGTGGTGAGAATCAAACGCCATTAGTTGCAGCGAATCAAAAGCTTGCATTTAATATTTGCTATGAAAATGGCTTTAATTCCGAATTAATCGGTAGTGCCAAAAATGCAACAATAATGGCTAATTTAAGTGATATGGTTTGGTATGGAAATACAATTGCTAAAGATGAACATTTGCAGATATCGCAGGCTAGGGCGCTTGAAAACCAACGTTATTTTATTCAAGTAACAAATACTGGTGAAACAGCCATTATTAATCCTGAAGGTCAGATTCAATCTGTACTTCCTGTTTTTAAGCAAGATATTTTGACTGATAGAATTTATGGTAGATTTGGTGAGACTCCATTTGAAAAAGTAGGCAATTATCCTATAATTATTTGGTGTGGATTAGTATTAATATTTGCAATTTTAAATAGAAAATATAGGTTTATTAGTTAAGATTATCTTTAGTAGCATAGAATTAATATTATCATAAGTATTACTATCAATTACAAATTTGTAACATTTTGTAAAATCCTGAAAGTATTTATAAATAAATTTTTTATTACTCTTTGTAATGATAGGGTTATTACAAAAATTAAATAATTGATATTTTATAGGTTATTACTCATTAAGCAGAAAGAATAGATGAAAAAGGTACTAATTATATATACTGGTGGGACTATTGGGATGGACTATACAGACGAAGGCCTTAGAGTCATACCTGGATTATTTTACTCACAAATTAAATCGTTGGCACCTATTGCTGGAGTTAATTTAGATTTAATTGAATATGAAAATTTGATTGATTCTTCAGATATAAACCTTGATCATTGGAAGAGAATGATTCATGATATATCTACTCATTATAAACAGTATGATGGATTTGTTATAGTTCATGGAACTGATACTATGGCATATACTGCAAGTTTTTTAAGCTTTGCATTAAAAGGCTTAAATAAACCAGTGATTTTAACTGGAGCTCAGTTGCCATTAGTACATAGACGTAGTGATGGTTGGAGTAATTTGATTGACGCTATTTATTCTGCCATGCAAGATGAGTTAGTTGAAGTTGCTATAGCATTTAATCATAATTTATATCGTGGGTGTAGAACACAAAAAATTAGTACTAATCGTTATGTTGGTTTTGATTCTGTAGATGAAGAGCCTTTAGCTGAATTTGGTATAAATATTCTCTGGCATAAAAGAAGATGGCTTAAAAGAAAGAGGTTCACTTTTTCACCTATCATACCAAGACCGGCTAATGTGTTAAATCTAGTTTTCACACCTGGATATACTACAGACTTTATTGCAGATACACTAAGTAATCCAGAGCTTGAAGCAGTTGTATTACAAACTTATGGCAGTGGAACGATACCTATGACACATACTAATCTAGTAAATTCTCTATTATCAGCTACTAAGAGAGGGGTGATTGTTGTTAGCGTTACACAAGTGATAGAAGGACGTATATCTAATGAGTATAGTAATAGTAAATTAAGTGGTTTAGGAATTATAAGTGGTTGTGATATGACTCCTGAGGCTGCAATAACTAAATTATGGATTTTATTATCAACTCAAATGAGTAAAGATAGGATAAAAGCAGCAATATCAACTAGTTTAGTAGGGGAATTAACTGAAATATATTAGTGGTATTACACTATATATTTTGGATGATTTCTACCTTTACAATGTTATGACTGCGTTTGGAATAATTTATGTGATAACTTAATCATGGAGATTAATATAATAATAATTTCTCAATTAAGTTACCACATTTGGTAAAATAGGTTTTATCAGATTTTAATATTTATATATTTAGATTTAAAATAGATCAATCTCTTCAGTATCTGAATCTGCAGTTTGAGATACTTTCGCAACCCCATCTTTCTTTGTAGTATAAGTACCCCAAACATGATTAACAAATTCCTTGTAATCATTGCTATTCAAGCATTTAATTTGATTATAATCAAAAGATGAACCTTCACCATAAAATCCTATCTCCGTATATAGGTCTGGTTTAAATTTGATTATACTTTGTGTGTTTCCTTTTGCTACATAACTCTCAGGTATAATACCTAATCTCAACAAATTATTAAACATATTCAAAACTTCTTCTTGATTAGTGAAGTCTTCAACATAAATCATGAGACAATGTTTTCCTTGATTTTCTGTTTCCGCATCCGTATATGTAGTACCATCATCTTTTTTAAGTAAAGCAACTTTAGCTATTGAAATCAAACCTAATGAAATTCCTATTTGTATACGCCTCCAGTATTCATTTATATTATTTGGGCTGATATAAAGCTCAAATTTCCCTGATTTAGGTTGTTTTACGTTATTATTATAATATCCAGGCTCAAAAACGTCAGTACTTTTATAATATTGATTTTCACGATCAAAATACTGTTCAAAATGGTCTCTTGGTTGATCATGTAATTCAGCATAAATAAATGGATCGCTTTTATATGTTTTGTTTTGAATATCTGAAGTAGTACTACTGTTATAAAACTTTTTAGTATTTTGCAAATATTTAAATCTAGTGGTATTATTGTCATTATTATTGGTGTTATTCCTTATATGTTGATCAAAAATTTTACTGATATTATGAGGTATATTTGTTATTATAGATTTAAGACGATTTTGGTTTGGCTTACATTTATCTTCCAGAAAATCTCTAAGAAGGCTAGCTCTGGTAGCGAAACTATTCTGTGTTTTCCCATCCCTATGTTTAATTAAAAATAAAAAGTTATCAGCTAATTGACTTATGGCATTATTATCTTGCTTTGGTAATAAAGATTTAAAGAGATTTCTTGTTAAATCTTTTAAATAAGTTGTTATACCAGGGGTGTTAAGCTGAAGATCATTAGTTTTATTCAATGTTTCATGACATATGTTTAAGTGATTTAATAATAGAGAATATTGTTCAATTGATAGAAAAGAACGTCTTTAAGAAATTTTGTCTGGGAATAAAATATTTTGCTGGTATACTAATCCTAATTTACTACAAATATTACTTAAAGCTGCTTTTTTGTCATCTGCCGTAGCAAGTCGTGTGCCATCTTTTGTGCCTAAAAGCATATGTTCTGTATTAAGAGTTGTAGGTTTATTTGCTAATCTACCCCTGATTCTTCCATTTATGGCATCATGATTGATCATTGATAATTTCTCCTGATTTAAGTTGAATATATAATTTAGTACAACATAAATGAACTAAATTATAAAATTTATATTAATGATTAATATATTATATTATATTATATTTCCAATAC
>JBKDHQ010000111.1:0-2373 GCA_046336365.1 Neisseriaceae bacterium | reverse complement strand
TAAAATAATAGGGATTGGGCTAGTATACTTTATGAAAATTTACTTAAATTTAACAAAAAATCAGATTTTGAAAAATTTTAGCTTAGAAAATTTAGTATATTTTTGTAATTAGAAGATTATAACCTATATTGCAGAAGTTTCTTATATTATATTATAACATATATATTTATACAATTCAGACCCAGCCGTTCTTCACTTTCGAAAAAACGCACAAAAATATTTTTCAATTTAAAATTTCTGGACGAGATAATTTGAAGCAAAAAATAAGAAATAAAAATTTTTGAAGACTTTATATCAAATTTTCGGTTTATCGGATATTTTAGAACATAAATTTTGCTATTTAAGAAAATAAGCATTATAAAATTTATGAAGTATCATTTTTTATAAACTTACAAATAAGTTTTATTGATCGAATAATTATATATTTAAATTCACGTAATTGCTAATAACTACATGCAAATGGATATATATATTTGGATTAAGAGGACATTTACAATCAGAACACATCAGATTTAACTCTGGTTTTCCCCAAACATTTATTTTACATTCTGGGCAAGTATATTTTAACTTTAACTTTCTAGATTTATTTTGAGTTAAATTTAACAAATGATTCAGCCCCAAATACACTATCAAGTGGTGTAGTTAATTGAGTTATAGTTGGTTCATCAATATTAGTCAGCGCTTCAATTGTAGTGATAAACTTTTCATTTAAAATAATTCTGAATGACTACCAGTTCTTGCTAAATATAGTTCACTCTTATTTATAATTTGATAAATTAATAACCAATCTGGCTTTATATGTAGTTCAAGGTAACCATCATAATCGCCAATTAATTTATGATCATTGATATTTAATATCAAGTTCCCAACCGTTTGCTAATATATCCACCACTTTGCGGAGTAATTCTATATCCTTATTTTGTTTTTTTACTTTTTTTAAATCTTTTTTAAATTGTTTCGATATATTAACAATCAATAGTGCCATTATAGCTTGTCCAGCATATTATGAAATTCATCCAAATCCATTTTTATACCTTACCCTCTTTCTAACTCTTCAATAGCTTGTATTGTTTTTTTATTTGGAACTTTTACATTCAAGGGCAGCGATTGCGTAAGACACACTTGCCTTAAAAACATTCTAATTGAATCACCTGTTTTTATACCAAGTTTATTTAGTGTTTCCTCAGCTTCTACCTTTAAACTATGTTCCACTCGAATATTTAATTGATCAGTTAAATGCATTTTTTTTATCACATCAAAAAAGCAAAATAGCTATTTTTCTATTCCCTATTAAATGAAGAAATAATGAATAAAGCTAATTGACTTAGTTTAGTATCTAATGCCATATTATATTGGAACACTTCAAAAATTGATACTATTATAGAATATTGAGGGCAAATGGAGAAGATATTGATAGTGAAACATTGTCTCATGTCTTAGTTTGTTGAGATAGTAAGTTAGATACATTGAATTTCAAAATTTCCGAATTAGCCCAGATATGCGGTTAAAACCCAAAATTAAGTTGTCATTACTGGATTTTCTGTCTGACACTAACTATCAGCTTTATCTTTCCATCTACTACCAACAAAAGCTGCTATTATCCCAGCCAAAGTTGTTGTAATTATTGTGGCCCCCGCCGTTACATAACCAATTTTTATCGAATAAAAGCCACAAAAAATTATTAATGTGCATATGAATATTGCAGCTACAATTCCCCACATTTTCTCTTTATGATTATTTTTTATAATTTCTTTATTAAGCAAATTAACTTGTTGATTTGTTTCGTATATTTTTTTGTCATTTAAAAATTTGTTCTCTTGTTCTTTTTCTGCCATAGCAATTATGCGTTCTGCCGCACCAGGTAATAATTTTTCATAATATTCGAATTGTTGCGCTACAGGTAAAGGACCATCTGTTGCTGCTGATACAATAGCAGATGATGATTTACTTTGTGGATTTAGTGGTTTCGCAGGTTGTTTCGAACTCATCCATTGCCTTTCTGATATCTTCACCAATATTATTCCAATCTTTTGCCAGATTTTCTTTATCATCTGATATAGTAGAATGAACATACTTAGGATACTCTACAATCTTTGGAGTATCGATAGTTGGGAATATACTTAAGACACTCCCAAAACCTTCTACAAAATTTATATAAACCATTTTTATTTCATCCATAAGAACAACATACAATATTGTACACTAAAAATTATGTTTAATTTTAATAGTGATGGGCCCATTCAATCATGAAAAGCAACAGAGGAATTTTTGTTGCGTGCTAGATTACATGAAATACGTTGTAAATATTTAGCAATAACCTCATTAGGTGTTTTAAAATTTAGAGCTTTTCTAGGTCTATGATTTAGGTCATTT
>JBKDHQ010000110.1:0-5947 GCA_046336365.1 Neisseriaceae bacterium | reverse complement strand
TTACATATTTTTTGGCAACAAAACGCTACTGCTACACTTAACTGCAATATTTACCGGAAAACCAATAAAACAACGCTCTAAGCTTTACAATATAATGTTAAATTTTTAAAGATCTAAAAAAAATGTCAGGTATTAAGTAATTGAGTAATTAACTCCGGATTTTCCAATGCTGGTGAATTAATTGATACTTTATCTGCCCCGTTTGCCAGAATATGTTCTGCTTGGGCTATAGTTCTAATGCCACCTGCTACACAAAATGGAATATTAATATTTTTAGCAATATTGTAAACCCATTTTTTATCAACCTCTCGCCTATCACTACTGGCAGTTATATCATAAAACACTAGTTCATCAGCTCCAGAATCAGAGTAATATTTGGCTAATTCAATAATATCACCAACAATCTCATGATTACGAAACTGCACTCCTTTAACAACTTTGCCATCATGCACATCTAGACATGGGATAATTATTTTCTTTAACATACTTACTTTCTATTAGATTACCAGTTCTGGTTAAACAATTTTAGGTTAAACCATTCTTTTTTTAATTCTCAAGTTGTCATGCTGTAAGATTTTCTGCTACAATTCACCTTGTACACCGTCAACACACGCAATTGTTGCCAAAAACTACTTATAATAATTAAGGAACTTACAGTGCACACAAAATATATGAACACTAAACAACAAGTTATTATACCCGATTTAGAACAGATTATATGAGATTAAAAAATAAAATTGCTATAGTAACTGGTGGATCTCGAGGAATTGGCGAAGCAATTTTTATATTACTTTTTAAACCTCATCTCATCAATAACCAAATAAACAATTGAATCGGCATAAGAAAGGGATAATATTTAAATGAGTACATATGATGGAAATTGTAATTGTGGAGCAATTAATTTTGAAGTAAATTATGATGATATTCAAGCTGTAGTTAATTGTCATTGTAAACTTTGTCGAAAAATGAATGGATCTGCTGTTTCTACATATGCCGCAGTATTAGATACAGGATTTAAATTACTTAAAGGTGCAAATAATTTAAAAGGTCACCAAGTATCAGATTATGCCACCAAAAACTTTTGTGCTACTTGTGGAACACCCATATACAATACTAACCCCCAATACAATGTGATTAAAATAATATATCTATGAGCATTAAATAATTCAAATAATCTAAAACCTGTAGCAAATATTTTCTGTGAATCAAAATTAGAATGGATCGACAATATTTCTATTATTGAAAATTTTGCACAAGCAAGAAATTAGAGTTATATAATTAAAATTTTTGGAGTTGACTCAAATGCAAACATGGAATAATTGGTTTATCGATAAATATAACTCTTTAGGTACTCTTAAACTGCGTATAGCAAGAGACAAATACGACCCGCGTTACTTTGTGCACCAAAATATAAATTATTTAAATTTTGTAAGTAATGATTACCTAGGTATTGCAAAACATGAAACTCTTGTAGAAGCACTAAAGTTAGGTGTTGAACAGCAAGGAGTTGGTAGCACTGGAGCACCAAATTTAAGTGGTTTAAGTATTGAACACAATACTCTTGCAAACCTACTTGCATCTTGGCTTGGATATCAGGCATGCCTACTCTTTAATACTGGATTTCAATTAAATTCAAGTATTTTTAGCCAAATAACTGATGCAGAAACAATAGTTTGGTTTGATAGAAGATGCCATGCCTCACACATTGATGGAATGAAGTTAGCACAAGTTAAATTTTATTCTTTTAGTGATGATACTCTTAACAGCGTATTTAAAAGAATTATGAGTATACCTGATAAGAGGCATATAATATTAACAGAAGGCAGTTTTAGCATGGATGGCACATGCCTATACTTAGAGAAACTATTGAAATTTAAGTCAGATAATCAAGATAATGTTCTGTTAATGGTTGATGATGCTCATGGTATTGGAGCACTTGGAACTAACGGCCACGGAACACTTGAACAATTAGGCCTACCCTTATCTAGTATCGACATACTAATAGGAACCCTAGGTAAAGCAGTTGCTACTTTTGGTGGGTTTGTTTGTAGCAATCAACACATTATTAATTATTTAGAACAAACAGCCCGTGGCGTAATATTTAGTACTAACATGCCGCCAGCTATAGCCTCTAGCAGCAGTGCAAGTTTAAAGTTAATTTCTTCAGATATAGGTGCTACTCTACGTCAACGTCTAAAGCAAAATATTAGCTATTTCTTAGAACTTTGTTTAAAATATAATTTACCTATATATAATCCTGATGTAAATATATCACCAATCCAATTATTAATTTTTAATGATGAAGATACTACGACAAGAATTTTTAATGAATTACGCAATAAATTTATTTTTGTTGGAAAAGTCAGTTACCCCATAGTAAAAAGGAACGCACCACGCATTAGAATATCATTAACGGCAGCTCATACAAAAACAGATATTGAAACTCTATGTGAAGCATTGGCAAACGCAATAAATTGAGGCCAACTGTTATAATCGGTACATTTGCCACGATCTCAGAGGTATGACTTCTGCTATCGCACACATAATTATCACATCACTTCATGCAACAAACAAAATGATAATTGAGGTAGCAGCTATTTACCTTACATGAGTAAACCTAAAATATCATTGATAGTATTTCATTGAAATAACCATAAAATAATTTTGCACCATTACATATATAATTGGGGCTTCATTCCCAAACCGCAGATTTTTTTGCAAATATGTCATAACCTTTGCTATAATTAGCTTCTAACCAGCTCAATACTTTTAACTTAATTTTTAGCTCTTAATTGGCATGTAACTTTATTGTTTAGTAAAGATGGCTTATTTTATTTACTAAATATTTCAATAGCCTGATCTACAATCGATTCCATACTATTACTATTTAAGAATTGCTTCCTTAGGTAAGATGCATCATTATCTTCTAATATATACCTTTTTAGTAAATCAAAACCATCTTTAGAGCCTAAACTTGACGCATAAGATTCTAATTTGAATATAGTTGCTAAAATATCCTCACGAATATTGACTGGCTCAAATGTTTTAGGATTAATTATCGTTCCATCCATACCATATCTACAAGCCTGAAACCGATTATAGTTATATACGAGATAATCATTTTCTGATAACTCATAACGAGATTCCTCCAATATATAAGAGGATAATGCCTGCAAATATATTGCCAAAACTGCTGATTTTTGTATGCTGAGCGGAGTATCACAGACTCTTAGTTCAATTGTACCAAACTCAGGTTTAGGGCGAATATCCCAGTAAAAGTCTTTCATACTACTTACAATCCCAGCTTTTTGCATTTTAGAAAAATAATCGCTAATAAATTCATCCCAACTTAAAATGAAGGGGCACCTACCACTTAATGGAAAAGCATATATAGAATTTAAACGTGCTGAATCAAACGATGTATCTAATCTTTGTATAAAAGGTGAAGATGCAGATAACGCAATAAAATGTGGCAAATAGCAATTAAGCCCATGCAGCAAATGTAGAGCTTCATCACCTGAATTACAACCAATATGTATGTGTTGCCCAAAAATTGTGAATTGCTTGGCAAGATATCCATAGAGAGAAGATATGTGATTAAATCTCTGTTTATTATAAATTTTACGCTCTGACCATGCTTGAAAAGGATGTGTTCCACCCCCGCAAATTCCAATGTTTAACCTATTACAAGCAGATATGAGTAAATCACGAATATTTTGGAGCTGAATAAATATTTCATTATAATTGTAAGTTATGTTGGTACATACTTCAATCATTCCCTCAGTGATTTCAGCGGTAACTTCCCCTAGAAATTTTTCTTTATTAAGCAAATAAATTAAATCAGGACTTGATTCAGTTAAGTCCAAGCTGCTAAGATCAATAAGTTGTAACTCTAATTCTACACCCATAGTATATTTTTCTGATTGACTAAATAACAAATTCTGCATTATATAAATCTCTCTAAAATTCTAAATTCTATTCTACGATTTTTCAACGATCCTCCTTTGCTTTCATTATTGCATATTGAGTCAAAACAGGTCCAACTAACTCAGCCAATAAAATTAATGTAGAAAAAACCAATATTTCAGGATTTAATTCTCTCAAAATTGAAAAATTTTGGTCTAACAATAAAATTGAACAGATTGAAACTGGAGTTAAAGCTAAACCTGTGAGTACCCCTTTATTAAAAGATATTCCACTATAAAAAGAAAATACTGAAATAACCAAGACTTTAATAAATATTCTAGATAAAAATAACAATATAGCTAACTCTATATGTAAGTTAAAATTATGCCACCCAAAACTCGAAGAGCTTATAAGAAATAATACTACAGTTAAAACGCTCTCCAAAGCTCCAAAGTTATAATATTTTTTTTCCAGAGCAATTTTCATATGCCTAGATACTACACCAAAAGTTAATGCAGCTATAATAGTAGAAGTTCCCAATGAGTTAGTAATAGCAGACATAAGAATTATTATTAATGAAGTTACAACTGGGATGTTTTGTGGGATCTTGTTAATAAGTTTAATAATATAGTATAGGAAAAATGACAATAATATACCTAAGATAATTGATAAAGATATAGATAATAAACTTGCATAAGTTGCTTGCCATACACTACCAGATTTATTTAATACCATTAATCCCAAAACCACCTTAAACATAAAGACCGCATAAATACAATTAAGTGCAGTTAGATGCAAAATTCTCTCTGTAACTTGGCCTGCACTCTGTTGTTCTCTAGTAATATACATTATTACAAATGGAGAAGTTGCAATAGATAGTGAAGCAATTTCAAAAGAAGTAATATTTGAAACACCAAAGTGTTTGGATATAAAAAATATAATAAAAAAAGTAATAGTTGACTCAAATATACTTGTAACTATTATAATCGGATTATTTTTAAGCCAGTTTAAGTTAATTCGATAACCAAACTCAAATAACATTATGCCAGATATTATATGGACTAAATATATAATTGATGAGTTATTTGTAATATTTAAGGAATCAATTTGTAATTTATTAACAATAAAACCTAAAATAATGTAAATACTTATTTTCGGTATCTTGGGAAAATAAGCTCCTATTTCACCTAAGATCCATGCTGATAATATTATAATTGAGCAAGTTAAGTTCGAATAATTATTAAAAAATTGGCTCATTTTATTCCCATGTTAACGTGTCAACTTCATTTTGCAAAAGTTGTACAAATTTAAAATTCACATATGCTGTTTCCCCATTGCGTAACGATCAACATATGCTCTAGAAATATTTTCTAAAATTTATTATTATATTCTAAATATTATCAATAAAAAAATTTTATGCCTAATATTGTTAAGGTGAGTAGATCATCGGGACTTGCATCATCTTAATATATTTATATACTTACTTTTAAAATCCCTCATAAATGCCTACTGTTAATAAAATGCAGTAAATTAGAACGAGAAACATCCATAATCCTAGCTATTGAAGCTTTTGGGATATTTTTTTCTAATAATATTTTGATTTCAAATTCTTTTCCATCTAATTTGGATTTACCTATGCCTTTTGGTCGACCGAGATTTTTACCCTTACTTTTGGCTGCTTGTAAACCTTCGCGGGTACGTTCTGATATTAGATCTCGCTCAATTTCCGCAAATAATCCAAACATGGTAATCATCATTTTGCTTTGAATGTCTTGTTTACCATCAAGTTGAATATTTTCTTTAATCGCTATAAATCGCACTTTTAGTTTAACTAATTCATCAACGAGTTGTATTATTTGACCAACACTACGACCAAGACGTGATAATTCACTGACTAAAACTAAAGTGACCCCATTTGTCAAGACCAAAATTTCATAAATTTAAGAGAGTCACCAAAAATGCCCTTAAATCAATCCCTGAGCACTTGCAAAATTTATTTTGCAAAGTAGCCGAAGGGACGGCAACGAGCAAAGCGAGGCGG
>JBKDHQ010000109.1:0-15793 GCA_046336365.1 Neisseriaceae bacterium | reverse complement strand
ACCACTCCTTCCCATATCGAACAGGACAGTGAAACATCTCATCGCCGATGATAGTGTGGGTTTACCCATGTGAAAGTAGGTCATTGCCAAGCTTCTTATATTAAAAGCCAGTTTTATTAAACTGGCTTTTTTTTTATTCATAATTTATAAAAAATTATATCGAGCTCAACTAACTTAAAATGCGGTGCTATTAATAACTATAGCCAATATTCCAATGTATTAATGATAACCCTGGATTAGGCATAGCTATATTTGCATTGCTTAAATGACTTATTCTTATTATTGTTATAATATTATTGCTAAACTTATAAGTTATACCAATATTATCAGAAAAATTTAAATTGCTATTTTGAGGTACCATGTTTTTCTCTGCATATACATAACCATTTACAAGATATCCTAACCAAATCCCTATATTTAAAGATAAATTGTTTGTTATGGTAAAATTGTACATTGGCACAAGAGATATAGCCATATTATTATCTGTTGGATTGGTCATGTTATATGTCAATTGGTTAAACAGGAATGAAGCATTAAATTCTCCAGAAAGGCTAGCCCAATCATTAAATTTTATTAGGTTTCTGCCATAATATACACTTAATGTGGGAGTATAACCAAAGGTAAATGGTGCATTTGCACCTATACCAATAGCAAAATAATTTGTAGATTCAGCAGCATGAATAACATTACATACCATTAATGCTGTAAGAGTAAAAGCCTTTTGTCCTAAATTCATAATTCCAAACTTTATAAATCAAATCCATTAGTAAGAATTAAGAATCACTGTAATCAGCAATTTTTATTCAACAAATTAGTTATTAGATCGCAAAAAAATCAAGCAAAGATACTGTAATTATAGATACTCCATAATATATTTTTAATTACCATGCATAATTAATGCGTTATTATACTTTAATGTTTATTTTATCACCTAAGTATTTTATTATATGATGAATTGGCGTGGTAATCTTATCATGAAGATATTTAATTATAGTTGTTTTATGGTATAATAATCAGTTACTTATATAATTTTAGAGGAATAAATGATGACAATTCAGGTATTAGAGGGTTTAAAAAGAAAAGCTCAATTTAACGTAAGTAAAAGTGATGTAAAAGATTTGGTTCAAGATGAATTAAAAAAATATGCAAAAGATGTAAAAGTTCCTGGGTTTAGACCAGGTAAAGCTCCACAGCAAATAGTTGAGCAAATGTATGGTGGAAAGGCATATGAAGATGCTTTAAATAATCAGATTAATAAAAGATTCGTTGATATAGTGATTGAAAATAAAATTGACTTAGTAGGTTATCCAGAATTTGATTTAGTGAATAAAGAAGATACTGATGCAGAGGAGTTTATTTTTTCTGCTATCTTTGAAGTAATGCCTGAGGTTAAATTTAATGACTTTAGTAATTGCGAAATTGAAAAACCAGTGTGTAAGTTTGACGATTCAATAATTGAAAAAACTATTGACTCTTTAAGAAAACAAAGATGTACTTATGTTGAAGCAAATAAAAAAGCAGAAAATGGAGATAAGGTAACTATTGATTTTGTTGGAACTGTTGATGATGTTCCTTTTGAAGGAGGAACTGCATCTGATTATCCATTTATTTTGGGGCAAGGTTATATGCTTGCAGACTTTGAAGCGGGTGTTCTTGACTTAAGTGTTGGCGAATCAAGGAAAGTTGAAGTAAAATTTCCAGACACATATCATGCAGAAAACTTAAAAGGTAAAACTGCCACATTTAATATTTCTTTAAAAAAAATAGAAGAATCAGTATTACCTGAATTAAACGACGAATTCATAAAATCTTTAGGTGTTGCTGATGGTACTATGGAAACATTAAATAAAGAAATAAAAACTACTATGGAGAATGAGGTAAATCGAAGAATCCGGGCAAAACAACGTGAAAATGTACTAAATGCTTTAAGTAATAATAATCCACTAGAGGTGCCAAATACTTTGGTTCATGAAGAGATTCATCGTATGATGGATAATGCTCGCGAAAATATGAAAAAGCAAGGATATCCAGAGGATAAAATTAAGCTAACCCATGATATGTTTAAAAATGATGCAAAAAAGTTTGTAATTTTACGTTTATTAGTACAACAATATATTAAGGAAAATAATATTTCTGTTAATGATGATGAAGTTAAACAAACAGTTATTGATATGTCTAAGTCTTATGAAGATTCTGAAAATTATGTAAGCTGGTATTATTCTGATGATACAAGAGTTGCTAATGCAAGAGCTATTGCAATGGAGGATAAAGTTTTAGCTTCAATTATTTCTAAATCTAAATGTAAAGAAGTTGATATAGAATATGAAGATTTAATGAAACTTCCTTTATAATATTAGCATATTTTATTAAAAATATATCAAATATCATTCTTTTTATTGTTAATTAGTAGGAGGATTATCCTTTTACTAATTAGCAAACATTAGCGAGTTGTTTATGAAAAGAATTGCTTGTCAAAATCTTACTATTTCTTATCAGCGTCACCCTGTTGTTCATCATTTAAATGTTGAATTCAAAGTAGGTACAACTAATGCAATTATTGGGCCAAATGGAGCTGGTAAAAGTAGTGTTTTGAAAGCGATCTTGGGTGAGACAAGAATAGAAAGTGGTAGAGTTATTATTGATGGTTTTTCAAGGTCTGATATAGCGTATTTACCTCAGGTGTCAGAGATTGATTCATCTTTGCCATTTATGGTTGAAGATGTTTTACTTTTAGGGTTATTGCATAAAGTTGGTCTATGTGGGGGGATAGAAAAAAATAGTGATGCTATGATTGATGGTGCATTATGTCAAGTTGGTATGTCTGGTTTTAGAAAGAGATATATTAATGAGCTAAGCCGTGGCCAATTACAACGAGTTTTATTAGCACGTATAATAATGCAAAATGCAATGGTTATTATTTTAGATGAGCCATTTAATGCTATGGATAATAGGACTACGGATGATTTATTGCAATTAATTCGTAAATGGCAGTATGAAGATGGGAAAACTATTATTGCTGTATTACATGATTTACACCAAGTTGCTTGTCACTTTAATTATACTTTATTAATTGCTCAAGAATTAATAGATTTTGGTAAAACACAAAATGTATTAAATCGTAGTAATTTAGAACGAGCTTATAAAAGTAGCTTTATGTGGTTAAATGAAAATGAACTTTGTGATTTGGCTTTGCAAAATACAAGTGCTTGAAATTTTAAATAAACTTAAACTATTTAGTAGTGAAAAATGTGGTAGATTATATATTTAGACCGCACCATTTATTATGTAATTATTGCTTTATTGGTGAAGGTTATAATGATAAATTTATAGAAAATTTCTCAAAGATTAATGAGGATTTAAAGCAAAACCCACATAAGATTATTAAACTTGTGAATATATCAGATGATATTTGTAAAGAATGTAACCATAAAAAAGGTAAAGAGTGTAGTACTGAAGATAAAATTACATCTCTTGATATGAAGCATCAAGATATGTTGGGTATAAAAAATGGACAAGAATTAAGCTGGAATGAGGCGGTAGAACTAATTAAAACAAATATTACAAAAGATAAATTTCATTATATGTGCCATACTTGTGAATGGTACAATTATGGAATATGCTATAATAAGATTTTCAAAGTAGGAGGATAGATTATGTTAAACATCATAAATAAGCACTTATCAAAACATGCAATGCTAGTTTTCTCATTTGGTATTGCTTTGATAATAAGCGGTCAAGTCACTATTCCATTTTACCCAGTTCCTTTCACTTTGCAGACCTGTATATTTACAGTAGCTGTTTTATATAATTCAAGAATAGCAATGCAAAGTACTTTACTATATGTATTTTTAGGTATTGTAGGGTTACCAGTATTTGCAGAATGGTCAAATATTTTTACTCTAATTAAAAGCCCAAGTATTGGTTATGTCATCGGTATGGTGTTAGCATCAATGTTAATTAATTTTACTAACATAAAAGCAGTGTTAAGTAAAATTACTGTTTTAAATATTGTTGTATTTACTTGTGGTATTATTCCACTAGCTTACTTATTTGGATTACCAGCAGCATTACATGGTGGACTTTTAGTATTTATACTTCCTGAAACTATTAAAACGGTGGCAGCATATTTTATTTATCGTTATATACGATAAATAAAATAGAACTAATGTGCAGCAGCTGGTAATGATTACCATTTATTATTTGCTGTATCTAAAAAGTAATGATATCTAGTAGAAGCCTGATATCATTACTTTAGATGAGTTAAGTACTTAAAATTTCGTTACCAAATGCTAAAGGAAGGATATCACTAGTTTTTTCTATTTCCCAGATAAAGTTCTTACCATATAAAATTAACCGAATCGGTTGTTTTTGTAATTTCTCAACTTCAGATAATGTTTGCCTACATATTCCACAAGGAGTAATTGGCATTTCATAACCCGTACTCAAACTTTTATATGTTATTGCAATAGTTTTAATTTTATTTTTGTTACCTGAAGCTATATGTCCTGCAACTAAAACTCGCTCTGCACATAAGGTTACGCCATAGCTGGAATTTTCCTGGTTACTGCCATAAATTGTGCTGCCATCTTCAAGAATTGCTGCAGCTCCAACCTTAAAGCTAGAATATGGTGAGTAAGAATATTCTAATGCTTCCCCTGCAAGTATAATTAACTCTTGATCAGCTTTAGATAATTCATTAATAGACGAATATACTCTTACAGGAATTGTAATATTTTGTATTTCCATTATTACCTTTCAAACGTTTTAACCTCGTTGTACATATTTTTTTATTGTAATAGCATCAATTACCCTACCATTTTTCCCTGTACTATTTAAAAATACCATTACAATTGGCTTATTATCTACTATAGAATATAGTGCTAGACAGTGTCCTGCTTCATTAATAAATCCAGTTTTAGATAATTGGATTGGAAAAGTATTGCCGCGAACCAACGAATCACTATTAATATAACGATGAACGTATCGTGGTCCGAACATAACATCTGCATTTTTGGTTGTAGAGAATTTTTTAATTTCATCATAGGCATATGCTGTTTTTACCATTTTAGATAAATCTAGAGCAGTTGACTTATTTTGACTAGTTAACCCAGTAGAATCATAAAATTGGGTATTGCTCATGCCTATGTCTTGTGCTTTTTCATTCATTTTGCGAATAAATGTACTAGTTCCGCCTTTAAAAGTTGTACGGCCAAGAGCATGTGCTGCACGGTTTTCAGAAGACATTAATGCTAATAATAGTAAATCTTTACGTCTAAATTGCATTCCAACTTTTAACCTAGAGTAAGTATTCCTTAGTGTATCAATATCAGCATTAGAAATAGCAACATAGTCATTTAGATTTACTCCAGAGTCAAGAACTACCATTGCCGTCATTAGTTTAGTAATTGAAGCAATAGGGAGCTTTGCATTAGGATTTTTGCTAATAATTATTTCACCGGTATTAGCATTTAATGCGATTGCAGAAAATGAGTTTAAACGTGGTTGTCCTGAAACTGACTTTTTATCCACAAAATCTTGCAGATGATTATTTTGTATAGATTTTTTCTGTGTAAGCTTTTGTTGGTTTGGTAAATAGGCAGTTTCTTGTGCAGATGTAGATGTGTCTACTTTTGTATGCCTATGTGTTTTATGTGATTTTTTATGTTTATTATGTGTTGTCTTAGGGGTATGTTTCCCTTTTTTTATATGTTTTTTGTGAATAGCTTTATGATTTTTTTTATATTGTGTTTGATTATTGGCTAGTGCAGAACCAATAAGGCTGCATAGTAAAAGTGTGATTAGTAATTTTCTCATATATTTACCTCATAAGTTTAATTTATATAACTTTTAGTTTGTGATGAAGTATAATCGTGAACTAAGTTATTTAAGACCCCGATAATTGTATTATTATCAAAGTTTTTTATAGCATAGTTAAGCTTTTCTAGTTGTTCTTTTATTTCATTGTAGGGTAGAAATGCCTCATTAGCTTTCATTATTCTTGGATGTGTGGTTTGTTGTGGATTATTACCGATTAGTAATTCCTCGTATAATTTTTCTCCAGGACGAAGTCCTGTAAATTGGATTTCAATATCCCCATCCGGATTTGTTTCATCTTTAATATTTAAACCACTTAAGTGAATCATCCTTTTAGCTAAATCAATAATCTTAACTGGCTGTCCCATATCCAAAATAAATACTTCTGAGCCACATGCCATATTGCTAGCTTGTATTACTAATTGGACAGCTTCAGGAATTGTCATAAAATATCTAATTACTTCTGGGTGTGTTACAGTGATGGGCCCTCCATTTTTAATTTGTTTTCTAAATAAAGGTACTACAGAACCTGATGAACCAAGCACGTTGCCAAATCTTACCATGGTAAATATAGTGTGGTTTGAAATTTCCTGTAAACTTTGTAATAGCATCTCTGCACAACGCTTACTTGCACCCATAACATTAGTTGGGCGAACTGCTTTATCTGTAGAAATCAAAACCATAATATCTACATTATATTTTAAAGCAGCTTTTGCTACAACATGAGTTCCAAGAATATTATTGCTAACTCCAGAAACTGGATTAAATTCTACCATTGGAACATGTTTATATGCTGCTGCATGATAAATAGTATTTATCTTAAATTGTTCAATTATACGATCAATCACATTTTGATCTATTATATTTCCCAATATATCAATAATTTTTAAATCTGGATGCTTGGAACTTAACTCTTTTTCAATTTCATATAAAGCATATTCACAAACTTCTAGTAATACTAAAAGATTAGGTTTAATTTCTGCAATTTGGCGAGATAGTTCACTACCAATGGAACCTCCAGCACCAGTTATAAATACATTTTTACCACGGATGTTTTTTTCTAACAATAACGTATCAGCAGGAATTTGCTCTCTACCTAAAATATCTTCAATTTCGACATCTTTAATATCATTTATTGTTACAATACCACTTACTAGATCGGCCATACCCGGAATGGTCTTTATTTGTATAGATAATGGTTCTAATAAATTTATGATTTGATTTCTGCGGGTTATTGTTGCAGAGGGTATTGCCAGAAGCACCTCGCTAATATTATATTGACGAAGTATCTTTGCAATATCGCGTGGACGAAAAATTGTAACTCCACGAATAGTACTTCCCCATGCTTTACTCTCATCATCAAAAAAGGCAACTGGATTATATTCGCTACCAGTTTGTAGGGATAAACATAATTGTACACCTGCACTACCAGCACCATATATCGCTACATTTATTTTATTTTTTATTGAATTATTAATACTTCTTGAAATGCCTCGTAGAAATATACGAGTACCTCCAATATAAGCAAGAGCAAAGATCCAAAATATAATTATTGATGTGGTTGGGAATGCATAAATTTCAGTGGTTTTAGTTACAAGAATTAGAATTAAAACAGATAAACTTACGCCAAATAATACGATAAACACGATTTTTTCATCAAGATATTTTATCACTGCATTATATAAACCAAGGCTAATAAATATAGGAATAGTCCAAATAGGTAATGCAATAAATATCCATAATGAGTGATCTAAATGATGATCCCAGCTTCCACCTAGACGTAAGAGAACAGAAGTTGCTAATGCAAGAGGTAGTAAAATAAAATCTAATAATAAAAGTGCTAATATACTTGGATTATGCAATTGTTTCATCAAATGCTTATATGAATGTAATATTCTATTAAGAAAACTATTGCTGATATTTTGTGAATCCATGTCTCATATTATGATATTTATATTACTAGACAAATATTATAACATTGTTAAACATCAAAAGTGTATAATCATGAGAGTATTATACAAAATATTTAAAACTGTTTTAGCTAGGATATTTATTGTGATTACAGGTCATCAAATCAGAAAAACAATGATTTTTATAGCACTTTTATGTAGTGTCCTCATAAACAAAGTACTAGCAGATCAAGTTAAATATCAAGTTGTTATTGAAAGTGGTACTGTAAATATATTAAATCACATCAAAAAAAATGCAAAAATCACGAATGTTGCTAAAAAACCTATGAGTGATATTATAACGTGGGTAGGGACACAGCTATTAAATAGCCCATATTCATATTATCTATTAGATGAAAGAACTCCTGAATATTTGTATATCAGTTTAAGTAAAACAGATTGTATGCTATTTGTCGAAGAGGTGGTGGTTTTAGCTAGACTTATACAATCACAAGAATTAAATTTAGATAATTATATCAATGGAATAAAAAAAATACGTTATCATGGAAATGTTTCATACTGTAACCGTAATCATTATTTTAAAGATTGGGCAGTTATGAATGAAAGTCAAAATATTTTAGAAGATGTCGGGCTAAAACTAACTGGTAAAACTTTACCCAATACTGCACATATTTTAGGTGATGTTATAGCAAGAAATGAAAGTAATATTCACTATTCCAATTTAGCTTGTATAAGAGATCGTGAAAAAATTTTAGATAGAGAGACAATCGGGTTTATAGATATTAAATACTTACCTAAATATTTGAAATTCATTAAATCTGGAGATATTATTGGAGTTGTAACTAGTAATCCAATAAGAAGTGATTCTATTCGTCATGTAGGTATTGCTTATGTGAAATCTGGCAAAGTTGGATATCTGAATGCTTCCAGTATTAAATCTAAAGTTGTTATATATGATAATTTAATGAAATATTTAATCAAACATAAAGATGCTGGTATTATTTTATTTAGAGTGAAGTAATAAGGAATAAACCTGTGCATAATCTTGCTAGATATTTTATAGCATTATTCATAATGATTGTTATACCTGTTAGCCATGCAATAAATAAAAAGGATATTCCAACTGCACGAGTTACCGCTATTTCTAATGAAAGTTCTACATTTACTTTAAAGTTTGAATTAAAAAACAACAATATCCTACGTAATAATTGGGGATTGGGGTTTTTTATGTTTCATGTTCTGGCAAAACCAAATAGCAAATTTAATATAAAGCTATGTGAGGTTAATAGGAATATACTCGAACAAATTCAGGTTCCATGGAGGCTACAAGCGACGTCGCCTACTACTAGTAAGCGAGGAGTTTGGCAACAAAAAGGGAACTTGAATCTGAAAGAGAATAATTGTGTAAGAATGAAAGTTAGGCCTAATCAAGATAAAATGATTGGCCATATTAACCTAATTGTCCCAATTTCAACTTTTAAATTACAAGGAAATAAAAAATATACTATTAGTATAGTTGGCCTTAATAATATTCCACGTAATATTTCTGCTATGCCACAGCAATTATTTTTTTATGATTTTGATAAAAATAGCTATACTTATTTAAATGTATTACCTTATAATAGCCAAGCTTATAATAGGGAATCTGCAATCAAACAAACTGAATCGATTATATTAGAAAATTGGAACCACTATAAAACTAAGCCAATTTCATCTTATGTAATTCCAACTCCAGTTAAAGTAGTGTATGAAAGTGGATTTAATGTAGGCAATAATGTTTCGCTAGTATATTATTGCAGTGATAGTATTTCATATAATAAAATATGCCAAAATATTAAAAATCAACCAGAAGGTTATATACTGAAAATAGAATCAAACCATATTATTATTTATGCAAATAAAGTTCCAGGCATATTTTATGCTAGGCAAACGATACAGCAACTGAAATATTATTACGGTAATAAACTACCATCTCAAACCATTATTGATTATCCTCGTTTTAAATATCGAGGTATTATGTTGGATACAGTTAGACATTTTTTTAGTATAACTGATATTAAACAGTTATTAGATGTAATGGCTACAAACAAATTAAATACCTTACATCTACATTTAGCTGATGATGAAGGTTGGCGTATTGAAGTAAAAAACTATAGAGAATTAACCCAAATTGGTAGTAAACGTGGAGGTCATAGTGTATTACCAGCATCTAATTTGACTGATGAGAAGTACGATATTACAAATGTTAGGTATAGAAAATATGAAGACATTGAAACGGAATATCAAGGATTTTATTCGATCAAAGATATTGAATCTCTTATTCACTATGCTAATGAACGTCAGATAACTATTATTCCAGAAATTGAAATGCCTGGTCATGCTTTAGCTATGAAGAAATCTTTACCAAAACTATTTACTGAATCAACAGATATTTCAAAATATATGAGTATACAAGGCTACACTAATAATGTTTTGCCTGTATGTAAGTATGATATAGATACTAAATTTACTAACAGCATAAATAATATAACTAAAAATGTTGCAAAATTATTTAATTCTCAAAAGACAGTTTATGCAATAAATAATGAGATTAGTTTATCTGGAGATGAAGTACCACATGGCGCATATAATGGACTTAGTTATTGTAAATATGGGGTTTTTAAAGGTTTGGACACTGAAGGCATCTCACATCAATATTTTAAAAGTTTAAGCGAAAACATGAGACAGTATCAATTATCTGGATGGCAGCAGATTATACAAAGAGATAATGGTGATATATCTGAATCGATTGTAATACCTGCAAAACAGGTGGGGCATATCTGGGTATGGATACCAACTACAAATACGCCTACATCAGGATATATGATGGCATCTAACCTACTGAAACATAATTATCCTATTGTGGTTAATTTCTCTGACTATGTATATTTCGATTTACGGTATGCTTCATTATTTGATGAACCTGGCCTATATTGGGCTAATGATTATACCAATACATATAGTGCATTTACTCTTGCTAATGCCGTTAATAAATTATATCAGGAACCCACTTTAGATAAGGCAGAATTAGATAATATACTTGGAGTAGAAGGCTCAATATGGACTGAACTCATTCCTTCTAATGAACACTTATGGTATATGATATTACCTAAAATGGGTGGTCTATCTGAAGCAGCATGGGCAGAAGAATCTAATTTTAACTGGCGAAGTTTAGCAATAAAGCTTGGTTGTGGTAACCGAGGATTTCTTCATTACCTAAATAAAAAATATGGAGTTATATATCGTGGATATCCATATGGAATAAGTAAAGAGGTTCCACCAGGTGTTTGTCCATGAACAAAAAAGCAATATTATTAATGGGTCCAACTGCAACAGGGAAGACTGAATTAGCGCTCAAATTATCTTCTCAATACCCAATTGAAATTATTAGTGTTGATTCTGCTTTGATTTATAAAGATATGAATATAGGCACTGCAAAACCAACATTAACTGAGCTTAATATAGTGCAACATCATCTAATCGATATAATTACACCGCTTATGTCATATTCTGTGGCGCAGTTTTTAGAAGATACTAATAGCATTTTAAGAAATATATTACAACGAGGTAAAATACCTGTTTTAGTTGGCGGTACTATGATGTACTATAATGCAATATTTAATGGTATTTCAATTTTGCCTGAATCAAATGCAGAAATTCGCTCTTTATTAGAAGAGCGTGCTACTGCAAAAGGACTATCTTCATTGTATCGCGAACTTTCTGATGTGGATGAAGTAACGGCTGCTAAAATAAATGTGAATGATCAACAAAGGATTATTCGTGCGCTGGAAGTATATTATATTACTAAGAAACCAATGTCAATACTACAGCAAGAAACAAAAGTTAATTTATTCAATGATATTTCATTTTTGCCATTAGCTATTTTGCCGAAGAGCCGTGAAGTGTTGCATGATAGGATTAACCATAGATTTGATAAAATGTTAAAACATGGCTTTATTGATGAAGTAATATATCTACGTAGCAAGTATGCCGGATTAACTGTCAATGACACTTCAATGCGTTCAGTTGGTTATAATCAAGTTTGGCAATATTTAGATGGTCAAATTGATTTTGATCAGATGGTAGATAGAGCTAAAGCTGCAACCAGACAATTAGCTAAACGGCAAACTACTTGGTTAAGATCAATGAATACAATAAATTTGGCAAACAATTCATTTGATCTGGATACACTATACAATGAATTGGAACAACAAGTTAATTTATTTGTGTAATACTCCTATAATCTATTAATTTTGTTATACTATAACCTGGTTTCTCATTAATTATAAATGAAATAAATCAATACATAGGGAACCTGAAGCCTCATTTTTTATATTGTCTTTAATATTGATATATAGGTATTGGCATAAAAAGCAATATAAAAAATGAGAATTTAGACATTATAAAAAGGTTACAATTATGAATAGTCCAACAATAGAATTATATAACTCAATGCAGTTAATTTATAATCATTTCAACGATGATTTATTTTCAAATCAATTACCACAAGTTCTACTTACCTATCAACGGCATAATAATAAAATGGGGTATTTTTCACCGAATCGCTGGATATCTGGAAAAAATCAAAAATGTCATGAAATTTCTATAAACCCATCTTTTGTTGGTCGTGCTTCATTAATTGAATTTATGCAAACTTTAGTGCATGAGATGGTACACTGTTGGCAACAATGTTATGGCAAGCCTAGTAGAAACTATCATAATAAAGAGTGGGCAAATAAGATGATTTCTGTTGGTTTAATTCCATCAGATACTGGTTTACCTGGTGGTACTATAACTGGAAAACATATGTGTGATTATCCAGAAGCTAAAGGAAAATTTATATACTCTTGCGAAAAACTACTGAAAGATAAACAGTTTTCTTTACCATGGGTTGATATGTATGCTAAATCTACAAAACTTACTTATAATGAAAAGTTTGTCACTACAATTGAAGCTCTGACTAATATTGATGAACCAACTATAACTCAATTAACTACACCGCTTGATAGTATTTTTGGAGCTGAATCATTTGTTAATTTAACTCAAAATAAAACTAGAAAGTTAAAGTTAAAATATACTTGTCCAGAATGTAAAATAAATGTTTGGGGAAGGCCAGAGTTAAATTTGATGTGTTCTGATTGTAAATGTACTCTTAATCCAAATATATAACCAATTTGCATATAATTTTTAACAATTGCGTGAAGTTAGATATTTTTTACATAAATCAAGGTAATTATATGGTTTTTTTAGAAACATGCAATAACCTTGCAATCTCTGTTATAGGTGTATTTTTATCGTGGCTTCATCACTTTCTTGCCCACCTGAGAATGAAAATATAATAGTTTCTTCTACAAAATACATCCATTTACAATAGAAGTAACTTTTGTAGTTAGAGTCGATTGATATGGATTATCCTAAAATACTTTTTTCATGACAAGTAGCCCCATTTTTGGAATAGATCTTTAAATTCAGGTTTGGATTGATTAATCAAAAAAAATAAATATTCTGGTGCAATATCTAGAGTGCCATTTAGCCAAGTAATACCCCCCCATTTTTCCAAATGAACATTACGAAAAATTTCTTTATCTTTAAGAGGAGCAAATACTGTACCATCTTCAGGTAAGTCTTTAAGATCAACGATACTTTCGGTTCCATTATCAAATTGTAACGCCAATTTATAATCTTCAGTATATTTACAAGATTTTATATGCAACATGATATTATTCCAGTGGTGCAATTGTTTTAAGTGGTTCTTTTTTTTGTGCTAGCTTCCAATCTTCCATTAATTCGGTTCTATGTAATTCGATCCATTCAAAAACCAGGTTAAGTGCTCGCCGAGGAAATTTACCTTCAATTACCAGAGTATTAATATCCACCGTAATCTCATACTCGCCATAACGGGCATGGATATGTGGTGGATTATGATCGCGCCACTGCATCATAATGATAATTCCTAAAAATCGTGATATCTCTGGCATGTAAACTCCAATATAAATATGTAATTTCTTATGTAAAATTCAACAAATTTACATTTTGATTATTTTATGAGATATTCTACCATTTTTATATGTATTAAGAGAATATTTTTTACTTAAAAATTCTGCTTAGATATTAACTGTTGCCATAATTTTTGGCTCAAATTTTCATCACTAGCTGACTCTTTATTGGTATTAAATGCTGCAAAAACAACTTTCTTTTTAGGTAATACAGCAAAAAAACCACTATAACCTCCAAAACTTGGGTTTTGTGCTATCCAGCCATTTATAGTTATAAAGCCCATGGCAAAATAAATATTTTTGGTGTTTCTACCTTTGCCAACAGTATCCGGTGCTCGCAATTGCAACGTATCTTTTATCGGTAATAAGGTACTGTTCATCCATGCATTTCCCCATTTCCCTATATCGCTCAAATTAGAAACTACAGCACCACTACTAGAGGTCCAGGATGGGTTCCAAAAAGTGGAATCTTCATAAAAATGTCTATCATTACTGAATGAATGCAAAACAGGTGGAAGTATATCTGCTGTAAGAGCATATCGGGTATTGTTCATATTAAGTGGATTAAAAATATATGTTTCATATAACTTATCAATTGATTTATGAGCTGCTATACTTAAAATTGCTCCTAGTATGACGTAATCTGTATGAGAATAATGTTGATTTGTTCCAGGTTTAAATACAGAAACCTCCTCAAAAGCATAATTAATTAATTCTTGAGTAGTCCATTTTTTAAATGGATGAGCCTCTAAATCCTTTAAAAATCGCTTATTATATACATAGTCTGGGTATCCACTAGTACCGTTTGCCAACATTTTGAGAGTAACCTGACTAGCATTGGGTAATTTTGGGTACCATTTATTTATTGTATCGCTTAACGTCAAGGTATTGTTGTCCGACAATTTCATAAGCAAAGTTGTCAACATTGTTTCTGTCACTCCACCAATGCGGAAATGCATATCTGTGGTTGCAGGTACACCTGTCATAGTTTCACCGCTAGCTTGGAAGAGTATCGGTTTCCCATTAATCCATAACCCATATATCATTGCTTTTATCGGCTGTTTTTTGATGAAGGTTTGGATATCATGGTTTAATTTTAGCTGATCAACAGCAGCATAAACGCTATTGCAGAATAAAACTGTAGATAAAATTATTGCTAAAAATGATTTATAATATATTTTCATCAACGATATCTTCCTATAAATTTAAATCAACTATATTTTGTTCATATCCAATAACTTGCCCTTGATATTATATGAGAGGCTCTTGATTATGTCGATCGCTTTAATACCTGGCAAAAAATATTAGATTTTTAAGAATTTGACATTAAAATAAAAAGTTGACTATATTTGTGCTAACGTGCTACGATACACAATAACATGTCGAAAGGATATAAAATGCAAATAAGCCAAATTAGCGCTATTGTAACAAATAAAAAGCCCAATGCGCAACTCGCTAATTTAATATTAAATTTATGTATTAAAATAACCTATAAATCGAAAACTGATATTAAAATGGAATATGGAATATTTATAAAGTAGGTGTGGTCTAAATGCTTACCGTATGTAGCGGAAGAATAAGCTTAGAAGCTAGGTATACAAGTAAAAGTGTTATTCTCTATTCTAGGAATAAAAATAATAGTAACAGTAATTCAAAAACCAAAACTAACAGCTGGTATAATTGTTAACCACACTCACAACAGAATTGATGGTTTAAATTTATAATAAATGAGTGCTATAATTTGATCTATAATGGATTATCACAAAAATCAACTACCCTGCCGCTCTGTGCGGGTAGTTGATTTGACTTTTAGGCTCATGTATCTTATAATAGTGTAGTACATGTATTACTTTAGTGGTATAATAAGTCGATATAAAGAAAAAATTGCGACATCGCAAATTCAAAAATGAAAAGCAACAGGAATTTGAGGTAAAACATACCTCGAAAAAATAAATAAAATTTATTTTGTTTATTTTTTTGAGGAGGCAAGCGAAGCGCGGCAGTAGTGAAAATATAGAAAAGGGTAAGTGTTTA
>JBKDHQ010000108.1:0-575 GCA_046336365.1 Neisseriaceae bacterium | reverse complement strand
TTTATATCTAAAACCATCAAATTCTTTTAAGAATTTTTATTAGATTATTCTGTGTAAGAATATTGAAAATGACCAGTCATTAATATTTAATATGACCACTATTTAATAAATAAAAAGACCAGGGAATAATACGCATATTTTTATTGTTAATACATAGCTCAGATACTGATAAATAACGTTTGATTATTGCTTAGTTGTCGAGAATAGTATACTATAGTAAAATATTGGCAGGTGCGACAAGAAGTCGCCTAAATGAGCTGTCTCACTCCTCCAATGAGATGAGACTATCCATGTTACTGGATAAACCTATGACCAACTATGTTGTCAAGTCATTTTTTAAAAAGTTTCATTTTTTCATTTTTTCACTGCCGCCCTCCGGTTGGCTGCTGATTAAGCTACGCTTAATCCAGCCTTGATAATACATTTATATATTGCATTTCTTAAATTTGAGGACAAATATTTTTGCGTTCTAGCTCTTTAATTTTTGCATTAGCAATTATTAAAATTTTTCTCATTAAAGCAACTAGCGCTACCATTGGCTTTTTGCCTTTAGCGATTAGTTTTTTATAAAATTC
>JBKDHQ010000107.1:0-552 GCA_046336365.1 Neisseriaceae bacterium | reverse complement strand
AAATAGCTCATGATAAACAGGCAAGAATAGGTGCTAAAGGTAAGAACAAATACTGGTATGGTTATAAGCAACATACTTCAGTCGATATGCAAAGTGGCTTAATTAATAAAATAGCAATTACTCCAGCTAATGTAACTGATGATAATGGTTTATCTCATGTAGCACCAAATGGTGGTGCTGTATATGCGGATAAAGGCTACTGTATTAAACCATGCCATATTATTGCCAAAAAGAAGGGATTTCATTTAGCTGCTATTAAAAACAACAATATGAAAGATAAAAATAAAGATCAGGATAAATGGTATTCCAAGATTAGAGCACCATATGAGCGAGTATTCTCACAAAGAGAACAAAGAGTTCGTTACGTTGGGATTGCTAAAAACCAATTCTCTGGTTTTATGTCCGCTATCTGCTTTAACTTGAAGAGATTGGTTACATTAAACATACCAGATTTACACCTGACATAGGATAATTGTATCCGAAAGATGCCAAATTTCGGATTTCAACAGTAAAAATGGCAAAAACATGAAAGGTTTGGGCTAGATTTCTTAA
>JBKDHQ010000106.1:0-15070 GCA_046336365.1 Neisseriaceae bacterium | reverse complement strand
ATTAATGATATTACGAGGATTAAAATGTAAAGTCTTTGAAAATCAAGTCATACCAGCAGAATTAACTAAAGAACAAAAACAGATATCACAAATTTATAATATCCTCGTGCCTAAAAAATTGGGAATATAGGATTATATAAAAACCATTATGAATTAATTTTTCAGTCATATACTCCTATTCTAAATTCTGATAAAGAGGTAGTTGCTGTAATTGCTACCAAACTACCAATCATAAATATAAATTTTTTTAATTTATTTTTCCCAAAATTAAATTCAGCTAAATTATCTAACCATCTAATTACTGAACAATTAACTCAGAGAGAATTTGAAATATTATATTTATTAAGTAATGGTCTCTCTCAATATGAAATAGCAAATGTATTAGGAGTAAGTAGGGGTACAATATTAAAGACTATTATGGATAGAATATTAGTTAAAATTGATATTAATGAAAATAAAAGTGAGAAAATTATTCAAAAAGCTATGCAACTTGGAATACATGGGAAAATTCCTCGTAATTTAGTTGAAGAGCAAATTATTATATTAGAAGATTAGTTAGGAAGCTGGATTTTTTTGACAAAAGAACAAATTTGTCAATTTTCTACCTTATTATTAACAATAGTCTGACTAGGATATAATTTTGAATAAATTTTATGCCCAAAATATAGTATAAAAAATAAAATTACAGAAGAGTAAATCATAATAAAGTCAATTACATGATAATTTTCATCTAAAGTAATAAATTGCGCTGCCATTATTCCGATAATCACTAGCATGGAGATGATTTGGGCAAATGGATAAAACTTCGCACGATATTTTAAAATGCCAACCCCTCCTAATTGAGGTACAATATTTTTCCTAAATTTATAGTGACTAAGAGCAATGCCAAACCATGCTAAAAATCCACATAGTGATGAGATTTGTACTAAGTAGGTAAATATAACACCATTTCCTGTTAAAGACGATAAGAAAACTACTGAGCCAACTAATGCTGTTACTATTAAGGCAATAATTGGAACTCCCTTTTTATTTAATGAGGTGATAAAACTAGGTGCTTGATGGGTTTTTCCGAGATACCATAAAATACGTGTCGCAGAATACATGCTTGCGTTTGCTGCTGATATTAGTGCAAGTAATATTACTAAATTGATAAAATTTGCAGCATAAGAACCAATATATTTACTAAATACTAGAGTATATGGGCTCATGTGTATATTATCTTGTGAAGCAAGCTGTGGGTTATTGTAAGCAATTAATAAGCTAATAATTCCAATTGATAAAATGTAAAATAAAGATAAACGCCAAAATACTAATTTAATAGCACGAGGTATGCTTACCTCAGGATTTTTGGTCTCGCCAGATGCTACTCCAACCAACTCTGTACCTTGAAATGAAAATCCTGCAAATAAAAATACTGATATAAAGCCAAACCATCCTTTATGAAAAGGTGCATCACCAATGGTCCATTTCTCTATTCCAAACTGTGGTTGGTGAATTAAAGTTGCTATTCCTAATACAATAAATACAATAATAACAGCAACTTTGACAAAAGATAACCAATATTCAACTTCACCGTATACCTTCACAGAAAATAAATTAGCAATAAAAACGCTGATAAAGAATATTGCTGAGAACCAAACAGGGTTTATATGTGGAAACCAGAAATTCATTACTAAGGCTGCAGCTGAAATTTCTGCAGCAATGGTAATTGCCCAGTTAAACCAATAGTTATACCCCATAGCAAAGCCAAATGATTTACCAACATATAAATTTGAATAATCACAAAAAGATCCTGAACTTGGTTTATATGTACTCATTTCTCCAAGACTGGTCATTAAAAAATATACAACTATTGCCATAACAGCATAAGCAAGTAAGGCGCCACCTGGGCCACCCACAAAAATAGCATATCCACTGGCTAAAAAGATTCCAGTGCCAATAGAGCCACCAATTGCAATCATATTTACGTGTCTAGATTCCAAGCGCTTCTTTAAGTTTTCTGACATTTTGTAGAGAAATCCTTTTAGATACGAAGTGGCATTAGTACAGCTTTAAATTCAGGCTTATCTGGTATCGTTGCAAGAATACTACGCTGGCCATCATGAAATGCTAGCTGTAATGTTTCAGAAGAACAATTACTCAATAAATCACGCATATAATTGAGATTAAAAGAAATTTTAACTGGTATTGCGCTTTGAAATACTACGTCAATTTCATCAACTGACTCCTCCTGCTCATCAGTACGGCAGGATAGTTTTAATAAATTATTTGATAACTCGAGCATGAGGTTCTTTATTTTTTCTGACCCAATTGCGGATACACGATCCACTGCCGCAAGCAATTCATTACGATTAATCAGACATAATTTATCATTGGTTAATGGAATAACTCTTTCGTATTCTGGATATTTGCCATCAATTATCTTGGTAATTAATTGTTTTCCATCTACTTCAAAAAATACTTGATTTGGATAAATACGTATAATTATTGGGTTAGTATTTGGCTCTAAAATTTTATGTAATTCGGTAATAGTTTTTCTTGGAATTATAACACTATAATCACGAACTTCTTGACCAATATCCGTAGCAATAAATCCCAAGCGGTGTGCATCGGTTGCAATAAGACGTAGCTTGTTATTTCTTATTTCAAATAGCATGCCGTTTAAAAATACTCTGCTATCTTTATCAGCCATAGCATATTGGATTTGCGATAACATGCCTTTTAGCACTGTTTGTTCTAAGCTAAATTCACAAATTTGCGTATCGGTTATTTTTAATAAAGGATAATGTTCTGCAGGTAAGCTTTGAATAGTATATTTTAGCTTGCCAGATTTAAGCAAAACACGATTATCCTGTTGTGATAATGTAATAGTTCTATTTTCAGGAATTGCTTTTAAGATATCTTGTAGCTTTCTACTTGGTAAAGTAATAACAAAATCTTCTCCACTTATTTTTTCATTAGTGGTAATACAAGCCTGAATCTCCAGATCATTTGCAATAATAGTTAATTCTTCACCAGATTTTTTAACATAAACATTCGATAATATAGGCATCGATTGTTTTTTTTCGACAAATCCACTAGTTAGTGCTAATGGTTTAAGAAGTGAATCACGGTAAGTTTCAAGTAGCATATATAAAACCTTGTTTTTAGAATTAATTATTTAACATTTGAATTAACAGATTATATTCTCTTTCAAATCTCTCATCGATTTTTCTTCTTGACGTAACTGTTTTTTGTGCATGTAAAACAGTAGTATGATCTCGTCCGCCAAAAGCATTTCCGATAGCAGGTAGGCTATGCTGAGTAAGCTCTTTAGCCAGTGCCATTGCAATTTGGCGAGGTCTGGTTATTATCTGTGTACGTTTAGCAGATAACAAGTCAGACATTCTTACTTTATAGAAATCACAAATTGTTTTTTGAATTTCATCAATTGAAATATTACGTCCTCCTATAGCTAATATATCCATAAGGGCTTCTTTTGCTATATGTAGACTGATTCCTTTACCAGAGAATTGCGCTTGATATACAACCTTATTTAATGCCCCTTCTAGTTCTCGTACATTAGATTTAACATTCTGCGCAATAAAAAACGCAACTTCATCATCAAGGTTGATTTTGTTTTGTTCTGCTTTACATTTTATGATTGCAACTCGCATTTCTAGTTCTGGTGGCTGAATTTCGACAGTTAGCCCTGATGCAAAACGTGATATTAGACGTTCATTTAAATTATTTATGTTTCTTGGATATGTATCACAAGTCATAACTACTTGTTTGCCTTTATCTAATAGTGTATTGAATGTATAAAAAAATTCTTCTTGGGTTTTAGTTTTATCCCCAGCAATAAATTGAATATCGTCCATTAATAAAAGATCAAGGCTGTTATAATATTTTTTTAACTCATCAAACCCTTGTCGCATAGATGCTTTTACAACATCTTGAATATAATCATTCGCATGCAAGTACCTAATTTTAGCCTTTGGATTGTTTTTATAGACTTCATTACCAATGGCCTGCATTAAATGGGTTTTACCAAGTCCAACCCCACCATAAATGAATAAAGGATTATGATTTCTATGCCCAGGTTGTTGGGTAATATGTAGCCCGATAGCATAAGCTAACTGATTTGAATTACCTCTAACTAAGCTATCAAATGTATAATTTGCATTTAACTTGGTAGCATTTTGCAAACTTTCAAGAATTTCTTTATTAATTGGATTATTTTTGGTTTTTAATCGGTTAGTAGTTATTTTGTGTGTTTCTTTTACAGGATTTCCCGAGAGTATGTTTTGTGGTTCTTCTTCTTGAGTTATTGGCGAAGGCTTTGCATTATTTGCAACAATTAGTTCACTAGACATCCCATTTGCTAATACATCTAGTACTTGAGATATTTTATCCCAATATTTATTTTTTATATAATCATGAACTAAACGGTTATTTGCAACTATTTGTAATTTTCCATTTTCAAATTTGAGCTTCAGCCCAGAGATCCAAGTTTTATATATCTGATCTCCAAGTTGTTCTTTTAATAAGCTTAGGCATTGCTGCCAAATAACAGTTGTTTCCACGATAATCTCTTTTTAAATACATAACCAATATTGTACCAGAATTACAAAAATGTTGGATAAAATAAATAAGGATGCTTTATATTAATACCAATTCTAAAAATTAAATTATGAACGAAATTTTGGATATTGCGTTATATAATTTACATTAGATCGAAACCGAGTTTGATAAGTTAAATTGCGGATTTGATATTAGAGCATATATGCTAAAAATACCTACATTACTGTAGGTATTTTTACTAACAAGTTAGAAATTATTTTTTAGTAGATGATGAACCTGCTTTTTTAACCGTACTTGCAGTAGCAGCAGCAGCTTTAATATTGTTATTAGCAAATTCAGCAACTTGTGAAGCTGCTTTATTAAAAGATTCAATTGCTTGGTTTGTATTGTTAACAAAGTTTTTCAAAGAATCAGCGGCAAAATTACCTTTTACTGGGTTAAATTTAGCTAAATTATCCACTGTATTACTAACATTTTGTTGAGCAGTATAAAAATAAGTTTCGAAAACTTTACCTAGTTTAGATTGAGTTTCAGCAAGTATTTCATAAGCATCTTTACAGTTACAAATATTATTTTCAACTGTATTTGTAGCTAACTCATTAACTTTATCAAAAAGATCTTTTGAATTAGTAGCAGATGCTAAATCTTTTATTGTTTTGGAAGCATCCTCTAATGCTTTTTTTGAAGCTTCTAATTGAATTTTAGTTAATTTTTCAATACTTTGTAATGAAGTTTGGAAGAAGTCATTAGCAGCATCTATAGTATTATTTGTTGCATCTGTCAATTGTTCATTATTTGCGTTAAACATTGTATAACTCCCTTTTTAATTAAAAATAATAATTCTTTAAAATTGTGCACCGTATCTATAAAATATGCTAAAATTTTACTGGAAACGGCTGGAAAACTTTAGTACTACGTAATATGGAATGTTAAAATTTAAGTTATTCATGAAACAGTTAAACTTTTTAAATAAAGCACTTTTATTCATTAAAGCTTATATTTTTATTGTAATCGTGCCAATAAAATACAGTTTGTGCTCTAGGTTTGCCTAGATAAATAAAAACGTTCAACTATTGCAGAAATTTTAACTATATCCCAAGACTATATTATTGTGCATTGCACAGTAATTTGTCAAGAGGTAAATTAAAATTAATTTATTATATTTTCGATATTAATTGGGACATATACTTTATGAAAGAGAAAAAAAATTCAATAAGAATTATAAAAAAGTATCAAAATCGCAGATTATATGATGTTAGTACAAGCACATATGTGGTACTTGATGATATAAAGCAAATTATAATGGATGGAGAAGAGATAAAGGTTATTGAAGTAAAAACAAATCAGGATGTGACACGTACAGTTTTACTACAAGTACTTTTGGAAGAAGAAATGCATGGAGTACCAATGTTTTCTAACGACTTTATCTATCAAATAATAAGGTTCTATGGAAAAGCTTTTCAATCTTCACTTGGTCCATTTTTGGAGCAAGGTGTTGATTTGTTTCGTAGAATGCAGAAAAAATTCTATGAGCAAGTTAGAGAAGTTTATGGTAAAGAAAAATTATCCTCAGGGGTCGAATTATGGAAAGATTTTATTGAAAAGCAAGGACCTGGGATTGAAGAAATTGTTAAAGAACAAATGCAAACCAGTACAGGAGCATTCTTAAAAATGCAAGAACAGCTACAACAGCAAACTCGTCAATTATTGGATTATATGCAGTTTCCTTTCGGACAGAAAAAAGGTGAATAAATAACTATGGAGAATAAAAAGGTCGGGTTTGTATCATTAGGGTGTCCTAAAGCATTAGTTGATTCTGAAAATATTCTTACTCAATTAAGAGCCGAAGGTTATGAAGTAGTTGACCAATATAATAATGCAGATTTAGTAATTGTTAATACTTGTGGCTTTATTGATAGTGCGGTTGAAGAATCACTTGATGCAATTGGTGAAGCATTAAACGAGAATGGCAAGGTTATTGTAACAGGCTGTTTAGGCGCAAAAGATACAGTGATTAAATCTAGATATCCTAATTTATTGGGTATTACTGGGCCGCACGCAACTACCGAAGTAATGGAATTGGTACATAAAAATTTACCCAAACCACATAATCAATTTATTGATTTAGTTCCAGAGCATGGAATCAAATTGACTCCTAAGCACTACGCTTATTTAAAAATATCTGAAGGGTGTAATAATTCTTGTACTTTTTGCATAATTCCAGATATGCGTGGTAAATTAGACTCGTATCCAATTGGAGAAGTATTAAATCAAGCAACTAAGCTTAAAAATGCTGGATATAAAGAATTATTAGTTGTATCTCAAGATACAAGTGCATATGGTGTTGATGTAAAATATCGTACGGGATTTTTTGATGGCAGACCAATTAAAACCAAGATGTATGATTTATGTAATGAATTAGGTAAATTAGGAATTTGGGTTAGATTGCATTATGTTTACCCATATCCTCATGTTGATGAAATAATAGATCTTATGACACAAGGAAAAATATTACCATATCTAGATATTCCATTTCAACATGCAAGTTATAACGTTTTACGTGCTATGAAAAGGCCAGCTAATGTTGAAAATGTTATAAACCGAATCAAAACTTGGCGTAGTATTTGTCCAGAACTTGCCATTAGAAGTACATTTATAGTAGGTTTTCCAGGTGAAACAGAAGAAGATTTTCAAATATTACTAGATTTCTTAACTGAAGCAAACCTAGATAAGGCTGGGTGTTTTAAGTATTCAGCAGTTGAAGGTGCTAAGGCAAATAAGTTGGGTGAGCAAATACCAGAGGAAATAAAGCAAGAACGCTTTGATAGATTTATGGAACATCAACGTGAGATTAGCAAAGCGAAATTAGCAAAAAAGGTAGGAAATAAACTGGATATAATAATTGATGATATTACCCGTAAGCATTTTATTGGTAGGTCAAAGTTTGATGCTCCAGAAATTGATGGGCTAGTTTATATAAAAAATAATGGTAAAAATAATGTAAATATTGGTGATATAATAACTGGGGAAATTATAGATAGTGATGAATATGATTTGTTTGCAAAGATTATTGGATAATAATTTATGAAAAAAGCTGTATATGCAGGTAGCTTTGATCCGGTTACTAATGGGCATTTATGGATGATCAAACAAGCGGCACAATTGTTTGATTTATTAATTGTAGCAATTGGTGAGAATTTCGAGAAAACTTATACATTTTCAGTTGACGATAGATTGGCTTTTTTAAAAAGTTCAACCGTAGGCCTAGATAATATTGAAATTTCATATTTCAGCAATGAATTTCTTGTAAATTATGCTAAAGAGCAGAATGCATGTTATATTGTGCGTGGTATTAGAAATTCAGATGATTATGAATATGAGCGTAGTATGCGTCATATCAATTCAGATTTAAACGATGACGTATCTACAGTATTTTTAATGCCGCCTAGAGATTATGCTGAAGTATCATCTAGTATGGTTAAAGGTTTAGTTGGATCTAATGGTTGGGAAATGGTTGTGCGTAAATATGTTCCTCATTTAGTTTTTGAAAAATTAGTAGAACGCTACAATGAACAGAAAAAGGCTAATCAATTAATATGTTAGACCATTTAGTTTTGCAATTGAAATTTCTAATAAAGGAACTTCTAAAGTTTAATTTTTCTACAGAAAAAATTCTAAATGACTATTTCAGAACACATAAAAATCTTAATAGTCAAGAACGACATATAATTAGTGAAACTATCTACTCTATATTACGTAATTATTATAAACTAACAGCAAGTTTAGATGGATATAGTATATTAGAACAACTTCAACCTAATAACAAGGAACTTGAAAAATATATTCTAAATCTTATAATGATGGTGTGGATACATTTTTTAAAGTTAACGCCAGAACAATATAAATCAGTAAAAAATGTAGATTTCGATAAACTGATATCATTAACTGTCACGCAAAGTGATGAAAGCATCCATGAATTACCAATGTGGATATTAAGCTTACTTGAAAAACACTATTCATCAAATGAACTATTAGAGTTATCAAAAGCTTTGCAATCAAAAGCGCCTCTTGATTTGAGAATAAATATTTTAAAAGTAGACCTAAAATCTGTTTTAAATAATTTGCATCTTGATAATATAGAAGGAAGTGCTACCAAATATTCTCCATATGGCATCAGAATACTAAATAAGGTTTCTTTTTATAAAAATAAATTATTTACTAATGGTAAAATTGAAATACAAGATGAATCAAGCCAACTTGCAGGTATGCTATTAAGTCCTAAACGTGGAGACATTGTTGTTGATTTTTGCGCGGGATCTGGGGGTAAGACTTTACTTCTGGGCATGCTAATGAGAAACACAGGGCGAATATATGCTTTCGATATCAATGAAAGACGCTTAGGTAATCTTACTCCACGGCTTCAAAAATCTGGGCTTTCTAATGTATACCCACAACTTATCTCAAATGAAGATGACTTAAAGATAAAACGATTATTTGGTAAGGTCGATAAAGTTTTTGCTGATGTCCCATGTTCTGGTTTAGGGACATTACGTAGAAGCCCTGAATTAAAGCTACGCTATGATTTGGAATCGATTGTGCAATTGAATATTAAACAATTATCAATTTTAAATTCAGCAAGTAAGTTGCTTAAAATAGGCGGATATATAGTATATGCTACATGTAGTATTCTATATGAAGAAAATCAAAATATAGTAAATAAATTTTTGGATGATAACCCTGGTTTTACCAAAATTAATGCTGGGGATGCCTTAGGAATCGCAGAATTAAAACGAAATGATGGATTCTTAGTATTGTTGCCACATATTAATCAAACTGATGGATTTTTTGCCGCATTACTGAGACGAAATTATTAATTTTTACAAAAGGCACGCTCCATATGCTGATGAAGTTTCAGAAATCTCAACTTGTGAAAAACGCTCTTTAATAGCAGGCAAATAAATTGGAGCTAACCCCCCAGTTATTTTTATCGGTAACTTTGGCGTTTTATTAATTACTGCCTTAGTAAACATTATGATCTCATTTAATGCATTGTCTAGAATTTGGCATGCTATAGGATCAATAGTATTGAATTGGGGTATAAGATTTGCCATTGTAGCGAAATCACTTGGAGTAGCGTTTATCAGCCAAGTTTTAAATGTGGAAGTGCTCTTACCATGTTGATTAAATATTTCAATGAGAAGAGGGCTCCACTTAATTACCCCATCGATAGCCTTACATGTTAATTTGCATATTTCAACGCCGATCCAAGCTGCGCTTCCAAGATCTCCATGAGGAAAACCCCAACCACCAATTTGGCAAGTTGTATTGTCTTTTATATAATATCCAACTATACCAGTACCACAAATAATTATTGAACCATCTTTACCCGAATGTGCGGCAATACAAGCGATATGGCAGTCTGAATTGAGTATTATTTGTGGATAATTATGATTTAGTAATTCAAATAATTTATCACGTCTTTCTTTTACAGAATATCCTGCAACTCCAATTCCAATTTTAACCTGTTTAGAGACCAAACTATGTCTTGTGATTAATTCATTAATTGCACCAACTATCGAATTATAGGCAAGATTTAAATTAGTACGAATATTGGCTGGCCCATAAAAACATTCATCAATAATATTATTTTCTTCATCAACCAATATTGCGTGAGTTTTAGTTCCACCACCGTCTATACCAATTTTAAATCCGCTCATTTTAAATCTCCAGATTATATTATGAAAGATAGTAATCTTAAGTATATATTGTATGGCAAATCAGTATAGATTAGCAAAAATAAAACAATATTATGTTAAATAGTTTATAGTTTTCTTTATTTATAAAGATAGATTAATAAAAACTTAATTAGACCAAACTATTCTAAACTCAATTTTTTCTAAACTAAGTCAAACCTTGTATACTTTTGTATGTGCTAAATACATATTTCTGCAATGTATATTACAAATTTTATTTGTAAGTTGCGGTTTATTGTTATCTCAATAAGTAGAGTTCGTATATTACATTGCGGGTATTGACAATATTGTGTTAACATTTGGTCAAAATTCTTACAAAATATTTAGCAGTTTATAATATTTTTTAAATGAATAGCGTTTATTGCTATCTTTGATCTATTTTATATTGGAGTTATAATTAATATGGGAAAACACAAAGTTTTAGTAATGGGCGCGGGTAAAATAGGTACTACTGTTGCAGTAATGTTATCTAGAACTAGTGATTATATAGTTTTTATTGCTGATATTAATCAACCAACCTTACCGATTATAAATAATAATTCATTACAATTTAAAAAACTTAGTATAAAAGAACCAAATGAAATCATTAGCTTTATAAAAGCTAATCAAATCAATGGTATCGTATCATGCCTACCATTTAATTTAACTATAGAAGTAGCGAAGATCGCAAGTCATTGTGGAATAGATTATTTTGATCCAACTGAAGATGTTGCAACAACTGAAACTGTATATGAGTTAGCAAAAACTGGAAAAAATTCCTTTGCACCACAATGTGGGTTAGCTCCAGGTTTTATAAGTATTGCCGCAAACTCGCTCATGCAAGAATTTGATGATATTGATTATGTCAAGATGCGGGTTGGGGCTTTAACCCCAAATATTAATAATAGTTTGAACTATGCTTTTACTTGGTCAATTGATGGTGTAATTAATGAATATATAAGGCCTTGTATTGTGATAGAGAATGGTGAGCGTAAATTAAAATCAGCATTATCAGACTTGGAAACTGTAATCGTTGATAACTTTTGTTATGAGGCATTTAATACATCTGGAGGAGTTGGTTCTCTTGTTGATAGTGTATTAGGTAAAGTAAAAAATATGGATTATAAAACAATGCGTTATCCGGGACACTGTGATAAGATGTCGTTTGTATTTAATGACTTAAAATTAAGAGATGATCCAGCACTTGCCAAAAAAATATTAACTAATGTTATACCTTATACAGATCACGATAAAGTTGTGATAAATGTTGCTGTTCAAGGGAATGTAAATGCCCAATTTATTGAAAAAACTTATACAAAAACTTTATTACCAAAAACAGTTGATGGTAATTTATATACTGCCATTCAAATGACTACAGCAACTAGTATTTGTACTGTTATTGATTTAGTTATGCATGAAAAAAAATTATCTGGATTGATCAAACAAGAGCAGATCTCTTTAAAAGATTTTTTAGCAAATAGATTCGGTTGTTATTATCTAAACCACCAACACTATTAAACAATCAAATAATTACTGTGAAGCAAAATTATATACTCAAATAAACTCAAATTCCATGGAGGCGACAAGCGACGTCGCCCATTACTAGTAGGTAGAAGCTTGGCAACAAACAGAGAACTTGAATATAAAAGAATATAGATATAAAATTGGGGAGATATTTATATGACAGATAAATTTGAAAATAACAAAGATTTACTAAATGAGTTTGACATTAATAATAATCATCCTGGCACAGCTATTGGTAAACGCTGGCTATCTAGCAAATTGTTATTAAATTCTATGTGTCCAGCGAATGAAGAATTGCTAGGGCAAATTCAACAAACTTCAGATGAACAGCTGGATTTGGTTTTAAATGAAGCATATGAAGCTTTTTTATTATGGAGAAACATTCCCGCACCTAAACGTGGAGAATTAATTCGCTTAATTGGTGAGAAATTACGTAAGTATAAATCAATACTGGGTTCTTTAGTATCAGTAGAGATGGGAAAATCTAAACAAGAAGGTGATGGGGAAGTGCAGGAAATGATTGATATGGCAGATTTTGCTGTAGGTCAATCACGGATTCTATATGGCAAAACCATGCATTCTGAACGTCAAGATCATAGAATGTATGAACAGTGGCATCCACTAGGTGTGGTGGGTGTAATATCAGCTTTCAATTTTCCAGTAGCAGTTTGGGCATGGAATGCTTTTTTGGCAATAATATGCGGAAATAGTGTAGTGTGGAGGCCATCTCCAAAAACTCCACTATGTTCAATTGCAGTACATAAGATTTGTGCTGAGGTTTTAAGAGAACATGATTATCCAGAAGTATTTTCTTTAATTACATCTGATGATGTACCTCTATCACAAAATTTTATTAATGATACTCGTATCCAATTAGTTTCATTTACAGGATCAACAAAGGTTGGTAGAGACATAAGTAAGCAGTTAGCACAACGGTTTGCCCGTTCAATACTAGAATTAAGTGGAAATAATGCAGTAATTATAGATAAAAGCGCTGATATTGAAAAAGCTATACCTTCATTGGTTTTTGCAGCGATAGGTACTGCTGGACAACGTTGTACTACTTTGCGTAGGCTAATTATCCACGAAAGCTTATATAAAAATGTATTGGAAAGACTGGTTAATGCATATAAGCAACTTAGAATTGGTGATCCTATGATTGAATCAAATCATATGGGGCCACTGATTGATCAAGGTGCTGTTGAGGCATATATAAAAACTATTGAAAAAGTTAAATCTGAAAATGGTAAAATAATATTTGGGGGTAAAGTAATAAGTGGTAAAGGGTATTTTGTAGAGCCTACTATTATTGAGGCAAGTCCAGCATGGGAAATTGTAAATATTGAAACTTTTGCACCAATTTTATATGTTATGTCATATAGAACTCTCAATGAAGCAATTGCAATAAATAATCAAGTAAAATATGGCTTATCTTCAGCTATCTATACTCAAGATGTGCGGGTAATGGAAGAATTTTTATCTTGCCGTGGTAGTGATTGTGGTATTGCAAATATTAATATAGGTACATCTGGTGCAGAAATTGGTGGTGCTTTTGGTGGTGAAAAAGAAACAGGTGGTGGACGTGAGGCAGGCTCAGATGCATGGAAAGCATACATGAGAAGGCAAACTACTACTATTAACTATGGTGTAGAGTTAGCTTTAGCACAAGGAATCAATTTCAATTTATAAGCTCTAACTTGTATTTAGCTTTTATTTATAATTTAATATATTAGTACAAACTATCTATAAAGATTAACTTTATTAAGGATGTAAGTATGCAACTAAACAATTTATTCAATAAATTATGGCAGCAATATACCAATGAAAGCCCTCAAGCTTTGGAAATATATAACTTGTTCAAGAGTTGTGGAGAGGAAGTCATTAATGATCATATTGCTATACGTACCTTTGATGATCCTCGAGTAAATGTTCAAAAATTAGGTAAATTTTTTGAACTATTAGGATATAAAGCATGTGGCGAATATAAATTTATTGAAAAGATGCTTTATGCCAAGCACTTTGAACATGAAATTGATTTTAAGCAGCCAAAAATTTTTATTAGTGAATTAAAAACAAAAAAATTTAGCCATTTTTTACAAGAACAAGCAAAAACATGTGTAGATAGAATCCCTACAAGTCTAATAAATTCTTATGATTTATTATATTCAGGTAGTTCTTGGGGTGAATTGGACTATGATATATATAATAAACTTTTATCAGAATCTGAATATATGGCATGGATGTATGTTTTTGGCTATAGAGCAAATCACTTTACCATATCAGTTAATGATCTAAAAAATTTTAAAAGCATAGAGGACATTAATAATTTTTTAAAACAACATAATTTTAAATTAAATAATTCTGGTGGTGAAATTAAAGGCACGCCTAATGAGTTATTAGAACAATCCAGTACAATTGCTAACAAAGTTGCAATTAAATTTAAGCAAGGAACCTTTGAAATACTTAATAGCTATTATGAGTTTGCTAAACGCTATCCTTCTGAGACTGGAAAATTATACCAAGGGTTTATTGCTAAATCAGCTGATAAAATCTTTGAAAGCACAAATGTATTATAATATCCCAGATAGTTTAATAGTAAATATAATTTATTCGAATTGGCACTTTTAAGTGAGACAAAATAAAGATCTTTAGCAATCAAGTAATTAAATATGAAAACGTCATGAATCCGAGTTAAATAATAGCTATTTATTGTAAAATAAATACAAGCTAATTCAATAGCGATTGTTGATAAAGGGTTTATTGATAAAAATTTTCTATGTTTTTCAAGAAACTAGTTAACATTACCTGGGAAACTCTAATATAAACAAAATTTATTTAGCTAGATTCTTGCTCTTCAGGTTTAATAAGCCCTTCATCTGGTAGTTGTGTATGATCACCTCTATTATTTTGTTTAGGTGATTCTGATATTAATTCAACATGTCTATTAATAACACTAGGGGCGTCTTCACTAGATTGTTCGTCCTTATCTATTTTATTACTATTACTAATATTTTCAGTTTCTTTCTTTGTTTCTCCTTTATATATTTGTGAGTCATTTTTTACTAATAAAATGCTTAATACTTGACCAATTAAGTCAACTTTGAATAACCTTTTGCTTAATACCTGACAAAAAGTAAGTAGATCTTTAAAAATTTAACATTATAACAAAGAGTTGACGTAAACTTACGGTGTAAAAAAACAATAACTCACTGTAGGAGCAATTATTATGCAAGCACGTCAACTCACCGCAA
>JBKDHQ010000105.1:0-2376 GCA_046336365.1 Neisseriaceae bacterium | reverse complement strand
AACCTATACTAACTTCAATTTACTTGCGTTGATTGATTATGCCAAGAAAAATTACCCAATGCTAGATAAGCAAATAAATGAATTGCAAGAAATTGTGATGAACAACCAGAAAATTAGCATTATTGATGCCAACCAGATTATTTATGATAATGATGTTTTTATTAATAATTATCTGTAACAAACTGCTGTCAATAAGAAGCCACCATATTGTTTAAAACAATAGTAAATTGGGTACAATATGAATTAAATAATACTTAATTAGTTGAACTACATAGGGACAAATTGTCCCCAGGTGCTTATAACAACAGACACTTGCAAAACCGTAATGTGGTTTAACATTAAAATATATATGTAGAAAGAATCTGAGATACAACTGTCGACAATTTGTCTACAATTGCCTGATCTTCGGCATCAGCAATACAAAATGATTTGCAATTTTATCAATGCGTAAGGTATAATCGCTGTTAACACAAGTTGCCAATCCTCTTCACAATGCTCAAACGGTGGCTTTTTTAATCAAATCACTAACATTAATGGTACCCATTCGGCTCCGAAGCGTTTAAAAAGCGTAATCGGGTTAGCGTCGGCGATGGGTCATTTGTTTCCAAATCATAATGAATACGCCAAACGATACACAAAATGGATATCAATAAAATAAAAGACAAAAATTTAATTGTTTATTTAGAATAACTTACCAAAATAATCTAAGTAATTGTTATGCAAGTCTACAAATTTAAAGTTAATATTTCCTTTTGTTTTAAGTAATTCATACACTTTTAGACTTTCGGTGTCCGAGGACAAATAAAACTCTACAGAGTTATCAACATCAGCCTGAGCAAACAGTTTGGTGTCATTAGGTATGAGTTTTCTTTCTACTGAGATTTGACTCTTTCGTTCAAAAACATATTTAGCAAAATCCCCAGTTTTTACTGCGTGTTCAATATTAAAGGGTACTATTTGTAAATCTTTTAGTGGTAATTCATCTAAGCTACCAATTACGCAGTACTCAGCAATAGAAATTGTGCTAATTTTCATTTTGATATTTTGTTCACAGAAATATTTAAAATAACCATTAGCATTTTCATGAAGTACAGAGTTTTCTTGTAGCAAATGTATAAAAAAATTTGTATCCAATAATACAGATTTAGAGGTCATAACCACCTCGCATTTCACGAAGCCATGCATCTGGATTTTTTATACTACTCCATGATTTTCTTGCTTTATCTCGTAAAGATTTTAAGTAGGCTTCATCATAAGCTGGATTATAATCAATTAGACCTAAAAATTTTAATGAACTGCGCTCAATTTCCCCAGTATCCATCCTTTGTTTGCCTGTTGCACGAATGCCAAAATTTCTATATAAAAAATTATTCTCGTACTTGGCTAGAAAATCCTGAGGAGTTTCAATTGTTAATTTACCAAACTCTTCAGTCGCAAGATGAATATTGGCAGTCTTTGCACCGCCAGCATCAATGATTTTGCCATAAAAATAAAATTCAGCATCTATCAAGGTATTTTTTGGCAATAAAAATTTTGTACTTTTATTTATGTGTACCACATTAGAGGCATCTAAAGAGGTTTTAATATCAAAATCATAGCCTTTCTTGTAAGCTATATCTTGAATATGTTCTATAGCTTGGCTAGTTGGTAGATTAAGAAAATCAATACTCCCAGTTGCGCTAATTTGTCCAATAATTGCATTAAATGCAATTACGTATTGCATAGATGTTTTAAAAATATGCCTAACTGATCCTGATTCAAGTTGATAGGTTATTGTAGGTCTTTCTTTTTTATCTCCAGAATATATTAGTTTTTCAACATTTTCTAACATATCTTTAATTTCACGAATATCGTAGTGCTCTGGGGTAAGCTCTAAACTCCCCTGAGAACCTGTAATTCTAATCTCAATAGAACCAATTTTATTCATGATGAAACTCTTAATAATCAATGGTTATTACTTTAAATTACAACTATCAATTGCAACCAACCTAGAGCTAAATTATACCATATTTAGGCTATCAAAATCAGGATACATATTTGTCATAAGGTGGTCAAGTAAATGTCGGTATGAAATTAGAGTAACCCACAATTCAACCTCAAAATGGTTATTATAAAAATTCTAATGGTTAAAATTTAGTTAGAGGTGCGAGAGGTGGCGTTATAAATTCTGGTGGTGAATAAATTTACTTTGCCCAGATTATGCCCAGAATAATTTACCAATTTGGTAAAATCCCCTATTGAAACTTCTGCAATATAGGTTATAATCTTCTAATTACAAAAATATACTAAATTTTCTAAGCTAAAATTTTTTAAAATCTGATTTTTTGTTAAATTTAAGTAAATTTTCATAAAGTATACTAGCCCAATCCCTATTAT
>JBKDHQ010000104.1:0-975 GCA_046336365.1 Neisseriaceae bacterium | reverse complement strand
TGTTTTAAAAAATAAATTATATACTTGTATCAGTACACTTGAAAACGTTGTTTGTCAATTTATTAAGCAGTTAACTAATGATGAAATTATGAGCAATTGTGCATGTGATTATTTGTTCAGTTAATTTATGAATTTGGTATTACATATTTTTTGGCAACAAAACGCTACTGCTACACTTAACTGCAATATTTACCGGAAAACCAATAAAACAACGCTCTAAGCTTTACAATATAATGTTAAATTTTTAAAGATCTAAAAAAAATGTCAGGTATTAAGCGATGGGATATTGCATTTTGAATAAATGATTTGGCAACATCATTTTTATTTATTGAGCTCCTGTGCTTAATGTTATTATCCTTATCTATATATTCCACATCTTTTTTAATCAAATGATAATCAATTGGCAACGCTATTTCACCGTATCTAATCAAGGCAGATAAAATATTTATACCTTTGACATGCCTATGTTTAGAATGAGAGTAATGGTAATTTATTAGCTCATTCATGTCTGTATATGGCTTCTCTTCTATTGTATCATCTATTATTAAAAAACCTACCTCTGATGTAGATTCTAACTTACGGACTAAGGGTTTAACATCTTTCCATAAATCAATACTAGTATAATCTTCTTTAGATAACATTCTGGTTACTTGATCATGCGATACTTCTTTGTCTACAATTGATGATAGTCCTGTTGCAGTTACCAATCCTGTACTGCATATTAAAAAATCTGTATATAAATCCAATAACTTTTTATTATCCATCTTAGCCACATTTTTTTTGGTTTTAATTCCACTATTTTATCAATTATTTCTACCTACTGCGTAACATGAGTTATGTAAATAGTAAGGGTAAATATTTTATATTTGGTTGTAAATCTAATAGATTGATAAGGTTTAACAAGGTGTGGCATAAGTTGAATGAGTTACCTCTAACTGATGGTCAAGTAATACAATGCTATATTAAAGATGTTGA
>JBKDHQ010000103.1:0-6668 GCA_046336365.1 Neisseriaceae bacterium | reverse complement strand
GAGAAATATCTGGGTGGTAAACAGTTACAGCCACCAATCTATATTGCTTAACTTTATAGAAAATTATATTGCTAATCAAAATAAAAGTTTTTTATCGACGCTCTGAGGCCGATGATAGAAGGTCAACTGCTTTTTTTAGGTTAATAACTTTACGTAAAGTCATATTTAATGACTCAATAGCATTAGTAGTATAGATAACCTTGCTAATCTCAGTGGTATAACCAAATAAAGTATTTAATTGTTCCCAGCGATTATACCAAGATTTGGAAATAGCTGGATATTTTCCATCCCATTTTTTAGCAAAAAAATCTAGATTTTGTAAGGCAATTTCTTCAGTATCAGCCTGATATACAGTTTTTAAATCAGCTGCAACAGCTTTTCTATCTTTGTACGGTACGTAAGCTAATGAATTCCTAACCATGTGTACAATACAAGATTGTACTTCACATTCTGGGTAAATAGTGGCTATTGCATCAGGAAATCCAGTTAAACCATCACAACATGCTATAAATACTTCTTTTAGGCCTCTATTATTAAGCTCTGTTAATACATTTAGCCAGAATTTTGCACCTTCATTTTGTGATATCCATAAGCCGAGTAATTCCTTTTGTCCATCAGTTCTGATACCAAGAGCAAGATAAACTGCCTTATTTATTACAGATTTGTTTTCTTGTGCTTTAATTACAATGCAGTCTAGATACAATATTGGGTAACGAAATTCTAATGGCCTATTTTGCCAATCTTTAACTTCTTCATTAACTTCATCCGTTATACTTGAAATAAGCTCTTCAGATAAGTCCTGATGATAAAGTTCATTGATCGTTGCTCGGATATCACGCATAGACATGCCTCGTGAATATAGAGCTAATACTGCATCATCTATTCCTTCAAGTCTACGCTTATATTTTTGTACTAATAATGGTTCAAATTCAGATGATCTGTCTCTAGGTACATTTATATTAATGTCACCCCCATCACTTTTTAATGTTTTATTACTATAGCCATTACGACGGTTGTTATTTCCTATAGCGTCTTGAGATAAATGATGATTCATCTCTCCATTGAGAGCACTCTCTATAATACGGCTTTTTAATCCATGAATCATTGCCTGGAGATCTGATTGAGTTTTTACTCCAGAAGATAGTAGCTCTATTACATCCTCTGGTATTTGTGATAATATGTCTAGTTTATCTTGAGTTAAGTTTGGGTTCTTTGCCATCTTTAGTCCTTTTTTAATTAACATTATTTTAACTAATATCAGACTAAAGCACAAAATTACTCACAGACTCAATTTTATGAATAAATTTATGCATGAACACAGTATAACTATTGATTATCTAAAGTTAAATTCAGTCTATTTATATTTCGTTCAGGATAAGCTAGCTGCATTTTACAGTTTTTCTCTAAATTATAGTTGATTTGAGCTTGAGTATTTTTTTATCCATCCTAATTATATTGGTAAAGGAATTGGTTCTAAACTATGGAGTCATTGTTGTAAAACTGCCAGAAATATTTACAATAGAGATAATTTTATATTATGGAGCGATCCAAATGCAGAATCGTTTTATATAAAAATGGGCTGTAGGAAAGTTGGGAGCAAACAATCTAATATTATACCCAATCGTTTTGCTCCTATTTTAGAATACAAAATTAGTGAAACTATGCTAGATTCACAAAACTACCAACAAATAATATTGCCAAATAAGTTTAAACAGCAAATAATAAATACTTTTAGTAACAAAGGGGAACAATGGTTACAAAAATTACCAGATATAATTAAATACACTATGCATAAATGGCAATTAGAGGATATTCAACCTGCAAATAATTTATCATATAATTATATTATCTATGGATATAGTAAATTATATCATACACAAATTGTTTTAAAAATCATATGTGACAATAGTGAGTTTAACCAAGAAAAAATGTGTTTACTGGACTTTCAAGGGTATGGAATAAATAAGTTACTAGACTACGATGCTCGATATAACATCTTGTTTTTAGAAAAAATTGGTGATGGCACAACATTAAAATCATTATTTCCAAGTAATGAAAATAGTGCAATTGAGATTGTAGCCAGAATAATAAAAAAATTAAATGAGACCAAAAAAGAATTTAATCAAATTAATTATCCTACTGTTTTAGAGTGGGCAGGAAAAATTATAAAACAATGTAATTTTGGACAAATAGATGTAGAATTTATTAAATTGGGGCACCAACTAGTTGATGAGCTATTATGTAAGAACAACAATATATATGAATCAGAGCATTTACTACATGGTGATTTACATCATGAAAATATACTATATTCCAACAGCGGAGACTGGATAAGTATTGATCCTAAAGGTGTAGTTGGAAATATTGCGTATGAAACTGGTGCTTTTATGCGTAACCCAGTACCAGAACTGCTACAGCATCCAAACCTGGAGGGTCTGTTGATGAATAGGATAAGTAAATTTTCAGTTTTGCTAGAATTAGATAAACAGTTATTAATCAAGTATAGCTATTTATGTACTTTATTAGCAACAATATCGAATTTAGTAGATAATGGTAATCGCTGGCAAGATTGGATACAACTATTACCAATATTCAGGAGCATGTTTTAATGTTTAAAAATAATTGCTTACAACAGCAAAACTTCAAAGAAATTATTCAAAAAATGGTGCTTGTACCGGGTTGGGAAATTTTGGAGCAAGGTAATTTATTAGCGCTAAAATCTCCAGTTCCTGCACCGTTAGTTAATATGGTTTGGGGGAATGTTACTGAAAAACATTATGCTAACGTGATGGATTTTTATAAAGGGGCTGAATTTTATTGGCTGCTAGATTTAGATCAGGTAAATAATATTCCAGACAAATTAAAACATTTATTTATTAAGCAAGGTAAATATTTAAAATTCCCTGAAATGTTTTTAAATTTGCACAATTACATTAAACCAGCCAATTTTCCTGGAGTTGATATAATAATACCAAAAACAAAAGATGAACTACAAATATGGACAAAAACGGCAATAAGTACACTTGACATAAAAGAAACTGATTTTCAACAGTTTTTCTATCCATTAATTGATTTAGTTAACAGTATTCCATTGCTACTATATTACAATGGCCAGCCTGCTGGAATTTATACAATGTCCACAAAAGAAAAGTTCCGTAGAAAAAGTGTTGGTAGTGCTGCAATTCATGCATGTTTAAAAATAGCTAAGTCATATGATTTAAAATATGCTGTATTATACGCCTCAAAGCTAGGAATGTATTTATATAAAGCTGTTGGTTTTGAGGTAGCGCAATACTTTTATGAATTTAATTTTAAAAATGAACTTAAACTTTAAATTAATTAGGCATGTTAATTCCTTAACAAACTATAATACAGCAAGAAATGTGGCAAGATTTTATTCAAATGAAGGATTTGAATAATGAACGTATACTTTATTCTTTACTTTTTAAGTAGTGCCAAATAAGCTTGCTGAAAATATGTCATTTATTGTTGCCGATTACATACTTACAACAGCAAAGTTTCAAAGAAATTATTCAGAAAATGGTGCGTGTACTGGGTTGAAAAATTTTGGAGCAAGGTAATTTATTAGCTCTAGAATCTACAGTTCCTACACCGTTAGTTAATACGATTTGTGAGAAAATAAAACAAGTTGACGTTCATCATATTTTAAACTCCATTATATATTATGATTTGACATTTATTGTGTACCGGTTTCATTATATTATCTTAATAATTAGTCAAATAATTACAGATAAATCATCAACAAATATAATATATAATATCAAGAATGTATTAAAAGCAAATAGTAATATAATTTTCTTATAGTTTCTTATAACATAACAAAAAGCCTGGATAAGTTTTATATGTAAAAAGTAGGAATATCATATATGTGATGCTTATCTCGAACCGTTATTTATAATGACATAATTAAAATTATTACTAAGATTTACATTAGTTATTGGGAGATTTTAAATGGCTAAAAATTTTACTATCTTATTAATTATTGTGAGTATTACTGTGTTAATTGGTAGTTGTAGCAATTTACAAAATATCCAAAGAAATGTAGTTAAAGAAACTAGACAATCAAAAGGACAGTCTAGAGGGTTTTTAATAAAACCAAACGGAAAATACGGTGTAGGTTATAAAGATTTTTTCTTCACTGATAATAAGCATTGTCCAGATATAGTTTATTCAAAAAATCCTAATATGACTTACCAATATTTCCAAAAAAATAATTTTAAACATTGTCATCAAATAGTAACAAGAGTATATTATCCTACTGAAATAAAAGATGGAGTTTCTGATTATTATCCTATTGTAACAAATGCAATACAAAATGAATTAAAGCATTATAGTAAAATTAATAGTTTTAAAGATAATTTAAATTCTGAAGATATTAAACAATTAAATGGAATAAAATCATTTACAACTAAGGATGCTAAATTGGCTTTAGGTAAATTCCCCGTTATACTTTTTACTCCTAGGTATGGTCGTCAAGTTCAAATGTATGAAAATTTTATAACATCTTTAGTTAGTAATGGTTATATTGTAGTTGGTATAAATAGTCCATTTATTAGTCCGAATATCATGATGTCGAATAATTCAATTGCTCCATTTATATATGATTACAAAAATATAGATAACCCAGAAAAATTTTTTAATTCCTTAAAGACAATTGTTTACCCAACAATAACCAATGATACTGAATTTGTATATTCTAAAATAAAAAATAAGGATATTGATAATGATTTATCTAATGCCATAGAATCAAATAATATTGGGGCCTTTGGTGATGTGTTTGGGGGCAGGCGTATTATAACTGCCACCTTACAGGGTAAGATAAGCCCTAAAGCAATTGTAGGGTTAAATTTACAAGGATCACCAAAACTAAATACCAGCGCTGCATCTAAAATCCCTGTATTAAATATAAATTTTATTTTTAGTGGTCGTGGTATAGATGTTAGTCATTTTAAGGTTGGCTCAAAAGACATTTTAATATTTTTTACTTCAGGCGCTACTGAGTTTGATGATAGCCTAACTCTTAAAAATACCAATGCATTTAAGTCTATAATAAAAAAGATGCCAATGCCTAATGTGCCTGAACTTAAGTCTTTCTTGTTATATGGTAATGGTAGTGAAATTACTAATTCTATTAATACTTATGTGTTACAATTTTTTGATATGCATCTAAAAAGCTTACAAAAATAGAGTAGGATTATCCTAGGAAAAGCAGTAAGACTTTAAGAGAATAATTGCTGTGCTGTATAATAATATCTGTCAATATATTTAATAATTACTGTCCTTTTTACTTAATAATATGCAATGTTTGCCATCTGCTTTAATCTGAAGAGATTAGCTGCATTAAACATACCAGATTTACATCTTACCTAGGATAATTGCATCCGAAATCTACCAAATTCTTCCTAAATTCATAAAGCATATTATCATAAAAGTTATAAAAGAACAGCTTAAACACTGAAACCTTTGCATAGCGGTAAATGATAATCGATATAAAATTGTCAATGAATTCGCTAAAAAATCTTCTTATAAAACTTAGCTCTTCATATTATATATTTGCTCTGCTACTTTTTCACGGGCAGGTTTATATTCTGTTTGGCTGCTAACGTCACTATTATCTACGTTTGGCAGTATTTCTTTATACTGAGTTAGAACTTTAGCTTTACCAGTTGCATGCACTTCTTTCACATATTCTTTATGAGTAGAGTTCATTGCTCCATTCTCATATATTATCATGGATGTTTTTTGTAAAACATCTAAACCTTGAGAGATCATTGATATAGATTCACCAGGCATAAAAATTTCGCTTTGACTTTCTGTTGATTCTAATGAACCTAAAATTGCTTTAAACATAGTTTGAGCTCCATACTGAAAATCAAATAAAGTGGTATTTTTAATATCACTTTTATCTAAAGTATCCATAAATTTTTTGGTAACTAGATCAGTATTACCATCTCTGTGTGCTTGAACATCTTCTTTTTTTGTTTCTGTATTAAACTTACCTGTCCTAGGGCCATTAGTAATTAATAAATTTGCTCCAACGATCTTATTCTCATCTAAATATTTGACTATGTATTTAGCCAAACTCTTTGCTTCTTTTTGTGTAAAGAAAAACCAGTTATTGGTAGAGTCTGGTGCATCTCCTGCAAGCACAATTCCAATAGATTTATTCGTTTCAAGAAATTGTTTTTTAAATAAATTGTATTCTTTAATAAGATCTTCAACTTGTATATTATGGCACACACCAGTAGTGACAATTAATGCTGTATTAGATGTGGCGAATTTATCAATTATTTTTTCAGTAGCAGCATGGCTTGGTAAAGCAATAATATCAGCACCCTTATTATTTTCCTCGCTTTTAATAAGTGATTCCATTTCAGGATACCATTGGTGCGTTAAACATACTATTAAAGATTTATTACTACACCCTTGTTGTGATTGAAGGAGAGATCTAGCACCCTCTAAACCTGCAGCAATTATTATTGAATCACCCTTTAAATCATCAGAGGTATAATGACCCCTGAAAACTAGACCACTAATTAAGAGAGTTTTAATGTAAAATTATCACAATAAGATTGTGCATATAAATGGGGAAATAATGATGGGTAAAACACATCCACCAGTGTTAAAACTCAAGGTTGCACTTGCTG
>JBKDHQ010000102.1:0-281 GCA_046336365.1 Neisseriaceae bacterium | reverse complement strand
GACCAATACTTATTATGATAAATATTATTTGTGCTAGTAATTTTGTGTTTTTAAAACCACAATCCTTAAATAGTGATACAATATCTTTGAGTTGGCTTGCTTGCATATTGGCTCCTACAGTGAGTTAAAAGGTTTTGTCAGCGTAAGTATAAGCCAACTCTATGTTTTAATGTTAAATTTTTAATGATCTAATTATATTTTGTCAGGTAGTAAGTCAATTTTGGAGCTCGGTTATGCTTGGCACAAAGAAATATACCGGAAATACTATGTTAAAGCATATT
>JBKDHQ010000101.1:0-3523 GCA_046336365.1 Neisseriaceae bacterium | reverse complement strand
CCAGGAGATTATCCGAATCTATCATTTGATCTAGGGCATAATTTAAAAACGACATCTCAACCTCTGCAAAAACACAATATATTCATATATATCAATATGTTATTATACCACATATTCGCTCTTAATGTGCAGAGGTTTCTAACATTAAATTTATTAATATATTCTTAATTTTTAGGATTACATATGTTCATAAAGAAGCTTATATTGCTTAATTTCTTTAGAAGCGGATTGCCGTGGCATTTATTGTCATTTAACTATTGAATTTGAAAATTACTTGCTTTTTTTATCTACGTGGCAAAAAATTTAATAGTTTCAGCATGTAAATTAAGCTGCTTGATCAATGGTAATACTATTTGTAAAGTATTTTTAATAGTTAGGAAATCTTTAACGCTGTCCCGTATACTAGCTGGGTTTCTTTCTTGGTTAATAGTTTTGAACTTAGTTAATGGATAATTACAGCTACTGTCAGGTTTAATTAGCTCTTTTAGTACATGCTTTTGTTCTAAGGTAATAGATGATCTGATAATGCTAGCTAGGTTTATCTCAAATTTACCCAACTCCTCTGAAATAATTGTAGTAAATCTATTATAACCTGGTACTTCAATCGGTTGTTTGGCACATAATTGAACAACTTCATATAAAATTTGCTTAGGTGATTGATGTCTGGATACTTTATCTTGAACTGCTTCTGTAGAGAAATCAAGTGCTGATTTATCAAAAGGCTTAATTTGTAAATATTTGCGGACTATTTGTTTATGGTAGCTATAAGTTCTCTGGCTATAAGTTATAAAACTAATAGTACTTTGATCAATTCCCATACTTTTATATACATATTGAATATCAGAAATCTTAAATCTATTTGGGCTAAAGAATTTGCATTTGCTCTTAGCGTAGCCCCATAGTAGGATGAATCCAACTAAATAGCTTGGAATAGTTATAGTTGTTGCCCAAGTAGATACTTCATCTGGCAAAACAAAATTTATTTTTTGTTCAGAAACAGTATACTCTGGTAGATCATCAAAAAGTTGTTGCTCATTTTGATTAAGAATCTCAATTTTACGCATATCAAATTACCACGCTTGTCTCAAAAACCGGTCGTTTAATGAGATGAGAAAAAATATACATGATTCCTTATAAATAATGTATAATCTACCCATTTTATAAATCAAAGTACTATTTTACAATTTTTTTGAGTATAAGTGAGAAAAAATGTCAACATTAATTGGGTACGCTAGAGTTAGCACACAAGATCAAGAGTTAGATTTGCAACTTGATGCATTAAAAAAAGCTGGCTGTAAAAAAGATAAAATATTTGTGGATAAAGTATCTGGTATTAAATCGGAACGTCCAGGTTTAGAAAAATGTCTTACTAATCTTCAAAAAGGCGATACTTTAATTGTATGGCGTTTAGATAGATTGGGTCGCACTATGCCACATTTAGTTGCTCTAGTAGAAAATCTAAGGCAGAAAGGTATTGCTTTCAGATCAATATGTGATGGGGTGATTGATACTACTACTGCTTCTGGAGAATTAATTTTTAATATATTTTCATCTTTAGCACAATTTGAACGCAGATTAATTCAAGAACGTACTAGGGTTGGGCTTGATGCCGCACGAGCTAGAGGTAGAAGTGGTGGACGGAAGAAAATTGGTAATGATAATCCTAAAGTACAAATGGCCAAAAAAATGCATAAAGATCATGGAATGAATATCACAGACATTTGTAAAACATTGAAAATATCACGAGCTAGTTTTTATCGCTACGTTAATTTATAAGAATTGGAGTAAAAATAATGCCAGAAATATCACGTTTCTTTGGGATGGTAATTTTTATGTATTGGGATGAACATAACCCACCACATTTTCACGTAAAATATGGTGGTCAGCAAGCAGCTATAAATATTCGTACACTTGAAATAATTGAGGGTAAGTTAGATCGTAGAGCGACAGAATTAGTGCTGGATTGGGCTGAGTTACATCAAACTGAACTGCTTGAAAACTGGGACAAATGTGCATTAAAACAAAAACCAAATAAAATTGATCCACTAAACTAATCATAGGAGAAAATCATGTATTGGGACGTTATATCTGTTGAAGTATTAGACGCTTATAAAATAAAGGTGAAGTTTTCTGATAATCTTGAAGGTGTTGTTGATATTAGTAAAAAATGGTTAACTGGGGTATTTGCACCGCTAATTGACATGAAGATTTTCGAAAAAGTTTACGTAGGTAAGGAAAGTAGTGCTGTTACTTGGGACATTGATGGTGAACCAATTGATTTAGCACCTGATACTATGTATAATGAGATAAAAAATAATAATGGCATTTATGTTTTAAAGTAACAAATGAGTAAATACTGACAAAAATCTTTAAATACTATTGAGGCGGCAACTGATTTAGATACCTCAATGAGCTAGAATATAAGTAGTGAACCAATAAAGGTTAGCTCGGAGATTTAAAAGCACACCTTTGTATTTCAAATTTCTATTTAGCATCAAATTGAAAGTATTAACGAAAGCAAAACTAAAGACTTTTTAGAAAACGATCCTAATGCATCATATTATATTGGCCAGATTCCTGCAGATAGATCTGGTAATGTTGAAGATTTAGCAGGGCCATTGCTTCTTCTTGCATCTAATGCTTCAAGTTATATGTATGGTACTATTCTAAATGTAGATGGAGGATTTGCTATTGATGTCTTTATAAGAGATAGAAAAGTTAAATAATTATGTTTTTTGTTATTAAACGTTTCTATATAAATAGATGGATGGATGATTAGCTCTATTACAATTAAAGTTTACAAATTAATAGCATGAAGATTATAAAAAGATACGATAACATTTATAAGAACAACTACCATAAAAAATGGTTTTATAATTTTTGAACCTTTTAAAATAGCAGTTTTAGCACCTATAAAATTACCTAATATACTACCAAGTGCCATTATTACTGCATATATAAATTGTACTTTTCCATAGTATAGAAATATTGCTAAAGAAAATAAGTTGCTTTTAAGATTTAGCATCTTTGCATAACCCGATGCTTCTATATAAGTATAACCTAAGAAATATACAATTGCCATAATCCAAAAATTACCAGTGCCTGGCCCAAAAAAAGCGTCATAAAAGCCTAAGATAAAACCAAATATAGAGAAAAAGATATATTCAGATATACGCTTCTTACCAGGAGCTATGCCTAATTTTCTATTAAATAAATTGAAAATAAAAACAAGTAACATTAAAATTGGTACTATATATTGCATGAACTGATTTGAAATATGATTAACTATAATTGCTCCACTTATAGCACCAATAAATCCAAAGACAAGGCCTCGCCATACAGTATTTAAATTAATTAATCCGCTTTTATAATATTTATAAGTTGGGGTTGCAAGAAGGAACCGTCGAAACGTCTGAGTTAAATTTTTTCTGATTTTTCATCCGAAATTACACTAGATAAGATATTCTCTAAATCTATTCCAGAGTCTTGATTCTCAAATAAATATTGCCCTATCATGTGAATA
>JBKDHQ010000100.1:0-11800 GCA_046336365.1 Neisseriaceae bacterium | reverse complement strand
AAATCTTGCTTTTGCATGTGGTGATTCAATACTTAGAACTCAATTATTTAATTTACTCACGGGACAGCCAATAAAATCAAGCTCTAAGATACAAAATATAATGTTAAATTTTTAAAGATCTAAAAAATGTCAGGTAATAAGCAAAATTGAGTTAATAAATCAATATGTTCATCCCAATTTATTTCTGCTATATCATTGAAAATAGGACCAAGTAATTCATCATTTTTGATTCTAGTATAAAAGTTTTTTACTAACTTATTGATTTGTTCTAAAGTAAGTTCACCCATATCTAATGCAACTAGTAAAACTATTTATAAGTAAGTTTCTGTATTAATTACTTGTTTAATTAATGGTATTGTAATATTTCTCTTTTCTAATACTGCAAATTCAGCTATTTTATTAATAGTATTTATAAGTATTCCGATATTTCTGGTATAGTGGGTTATCATATAAGATAACTCTGAATCATCAATGCTAATACCTTGATTTAATTTAAAATTTTGTAAAGTTTCTATTATTTCTTCATCACTAGGCATTTTTAGTTGTAGAGTTAATCCGGATAAGATTCTTGTTTTTAAATCAGCACGTATATTTTGATTGTTTTCTAAGTTGATGGCACTACTTGTAAGAAGTAAATTATTTCGATTATTAAGTTTAATAGAATTAAATAAGTCAAATAGCTCAATTTGGTAATGTTCATTTAAAGCTTCAACATTATCAATTGCAATATATTGATAATAGGTAGCAAGTTGTCGCAACTCTTGCTCGCTTTCTTGCAAATTCGCATCTATATATATGGCACTTTTATGGTTGGCATTTGCGCCATTCACCCATGCTTTAAGTAGGTGAGTCTTACCACTTGATTTTACGCCAACTATATGAATAAATTGGTTTTCATTATTTTTAAGAGCATCAATAATAATTTGATTATTAACTGTAATAAAATTATCAAGCGATGGTTCATTGGTAAACAGATCAAGTAGCTGTGCTTTCATTATGTTTCTTCACTATAGTAATTTGATTTGAGATAATAAGCTTTTAAATGCTGAAACAATACTGTTGCAATTGTTGCTAGTGGAAGTGCTAATAATACTCCAACTAATCCAAATAATTTACCGAAGGCCATTAATGCAAATATAATCATAATTGGGTTTAAGCCAATTTTCCCACCTACCATATATGGGGTAATAAGTCCACCTTCTAGCAAATGTCCAATTACAAATACGATTAAAGTACCGATTATTACATGCATACCTACAAAATCAGTAAAGCCAACAATTAGAGAAATTACAAGACCAGTTAATACACCTAAATATGGGATAAAAACTAATAATCCAGTGATACTACCAATAATAGTAGCAGATTTTAGCCCAACTATATTTAAACCAATTGCGTAGTAGCAAGCCATGATAATCATAACACTAATTTGTCCGCGTAAGTATGCGGCTAATAATTTATCAATATCTTTAATTATTGAATGAATAGTATTTACATATCTTTTTGGAATAAAGCTATTAAAATAAGATAACAATTTTCCAAAATTTGCTGTTGAATAAAACATAATAAATGGTACTAAAACTATATAGATAATAATCTCAAGAAGTATCATTCCATTATGTGCAAGTGGTGAGAATATGTTAACGTTATTATATACGGTTGCAATATTACTAATTAGAATCTTTCTCATATTATTATAGTCCAATACAAAATTTGTGCCATATTTGTTATTAATTTGGCTTAACACATTTGTATTAAAGAGATTTAGCAGTTCTGGAACCGATTTTAGTATAAGTTTTATTTGCAGTAACATTTCTGGTAAAAGAAATAATGGAATTGATATAAAGAATAAGAAAAATAATATGGATACACAAAAACTCAATATACTTCGGTTTATTTTTAATTTATTTTGAATTTTTTCTACAAAGGGATTAACGATATAAGATAAAATTAAGGCTATTAAAAATGGTACAAGAACCTTTCCTAGTAATGTCATAATTGAAAATATTAGAATAACCAATAATAAGGTACTGATAATTGTCTGAATTTTCATGTTACGTTGCATTGATGGTCCCTGTTAGTTTTTATTACTTACATAATTATATAATAAATCTATTAAAATTGTTAAAAAAACAATGATAGAGATTGCCAAAAAGGATTACATATGACTTCTTCAATTACTTATAAAGATTCTGGTGTTAATATTGTTGCTGGTGATAAACTAGTTGAACGAATAAATCCATTGGCAAAAAAGACTATGCGTAAAGAAGTTTTAGCAGGAATCGGTGGATTTGGAGCAATGTTTGAAATAGCAAAAAAATTTAAAGACCCTGTATTGGTATCAGGTACAGATGGTGTGGGGACCAAACTAAAACTAGCTTTTGAATTAAATATACATGATACAATTGGAATTGATCTAGTTGCGATGTCTGTTAATGATATTTTGGTACAGGGAGCCGAGCCTTTATTTTTTCTTGATTATTTTGCTTGTGGTAAATTAAATGTTGACGTTGCAGCAGATGTTGTAAAAGGTATTAGTAATGGATGTTTAGATTCAGGATGTAGCTTAATTGGAGGCGAAACTGCTGAAATGCCTGGAATGTATGCTGATGGAGAATATGATCTAGCTGGATTTGCTGTAGGTGCAGTTGATAGGGCTAATATAATAACAGGTGATAAACTTAAGGTGGGAGATGTAGTAATTGGTTTAGAAAGTTCTGGATTTCATTCCAATGGTTATTCTTTAGTACGTAAGTTGATTAAAGAAAGCGGGCTAAACCTCAATGAGGAATTTATGCCTGGCAAAACTTGGGGTGAAGCATTTTTAACTCCAACTTTGATATATGTTAAGCCAGTTCTTGATTTAATCTCAAAATGTAATGTACATGCGATGTCACATATAACAGGCGGTGGAGTAACCGGTAATTTACCTAGATTATTCCCCGACAATTTAGCTGCTGAAATTAATTTAGATGCATTGCCTAAGACAAAGCTATTTTCTTGGGCTCAAGAAGTATCACAGTTAAATAATTTAGAAATGTTGGAGACTTTTAATTGTGGAATTGGTTATGTTGTGATTGTTGATAAAAATGATGAAAGTTTGGTAAGCAATGTTTTCAAAGAACATAACCTTTGTACACATGTAATAGGCAGAATTGTAGAAAGAAGTAATAATCAAGTAATCTATATTTGAGGTTTATATAACTATGGGTAAGAGTAAGAAATTTCATAAAAATAAAGTAGTAAGTGGTACACAGAAACATCAAGTAAAATCTGATATTAGCAATGGAAACATATTTACTATACGAAATTTCTTAATCGCATTATTGGTAATTCGTTTTGTATCTGGTGTATTTTATTCGGTTGTGCCAGTACATGGGCTACATATTTGGCGTCAGACTGATGTTTTAAGTGTTGCATATAGTTATTATCTGCGTTATTTTGTTGAGGGTAATTTTAGCCATTTCTTTTTGCCATCAATACTAAATACAGATAACGGAGAATTTTCAATTGTTAGAATGGAATTTCCACTAGTAAACTTTATTATTTCGCCTGCATTTGTATTTGGCCCATATTGGGGTAAAGTGATCGCAAATTTAATGATATTATTTATAAATTATGGATTGGTATTATTTAACTATAGATTACTTAGAAATATAAAAATATGTTCTGTTAATGCGGGTTTAGCCGTACTACTCTTACCAAATTTTTCATTCACAGCTATTTGGACAACTAGGGTGATGCCGGATGTTATTTCTATGCTTTTAACGTTAACTGCTGTTAGTTTATCTTGGAATAAAGAACGTCCTGTTTTATCTTTTATCTTCGCAAGTTTGGGACTATTAGTTAAACCAACTTCAATCGTTGTTTTATTATTAAATCTATTAAAACAAAATACTTTTATAAAAACTTTAAAAACAAAATCAATAATATATGATTTAATGTGGGGCATTGGTAGTGTTATAGTTGCATTAACATATTATTTTATAGTGATTAGATATATTGGAACATTTGAAGTTCATAATCATTTCAATGTTGCCATTAAAAATCCCATTGAGCAGTTAGAATCATTTTTTGGATCGGATGATCCAATGAGTTTGGACTACTTGTTTTCAGTAAGGTTATTATGCCCACCATATATTGCATGGCTGATCCCTGGAGTTATCAGTATTCAAATGATGCTTATGCCATATTTAGGATTATTTATTTTATTATTTGGGGCTTTTTTATTTTTAATTTGCTATAGATATATAATTGCATGGCGAGCAATAGTAATATTTGTTGTCCAACTACTAATGATTGCTGCATTAGATGGGGAACATTCATTTGTTCATTTTTATTACTACGTAGGCACAACATTTGCATTTGCTATAGTATTTATAGGATATTTGACTAATATTTGGAAATGGTGTAAACCATTTCTTATTTTAATATTATTACTACAGTTTGCAGATATCATAAATTTTGAGATAGGGGATTACTTTACTGGTCATTTTCAATGGAATCCTCAATCAAGGGTGGCATTTTATAATGAATGTAGTGCTCTTAAAAAATCTCACCCAGAGCTACCTTGGCATAGTGGTTATGTGTTTAATGGTCCACAGTTGGATAATGAACAAGCTGCAGGTTTAGGTATATGCTTTGGAGAACGAGAACGTTTACACGGTGCTAATTATGGATTTTATTATAAGTGGGATCAAATGCCAGAGAATTGTTATGTTATTGATAATACAGAACATATAAATCTAGCAGTTTGCAAAAATTAAGTTAGTTTAAATTATATTTAGTAAAATATACCAGAAGCCTAATTTCTTATTAAGTAAAATAAATCAATACATAGGATACCTGAATTCTTACTCTTTTATTAAATGAAATAGATTGATACCTATGTATCAATATAAAATACAATATAAAAAAGTAAGAATTCAGGTTAAAAGATAATTTGATATATATTTTGAAATAATTAGTATAGCTTAAGGAAGAAATTAAAGTGCCCACCTTTTGGTGGGCAGATATTTTAATGAGTTGCTTCTAATTCATTGGATAGTTCATCATCAACTAATTCTCCATTTTTATTTTCTTTACAAAACTGTACATATTTTGGGGTGGTTATAATCAGATAGAATATGAATGATATAATTCCCACAAAAATAGGTTCTTGATATATATAGATTAGCCATAAATATAACATAAATGGTATTATTAATGGCAATAAGGTGGTAAGTCTTAAGCCACTCCTAATCTGAATTGCTCCAAAAATAATCATAAGTACACTTAGCGAAGCATTCATCATTAAGATATCTTTACTTGGGATGGTAGTCATGATTAAACCGCACAGTATAAATACAATTAATCCAAAGATTTTTGTTCGCGGCTTAATTGCGCCCATACTGATTGGAGCCGCCATGTAGCCAACAACGTGATACCCTGTCACAATAACCATTAATGATGCCCAGCTTGATGAGTTATATAATATTAAAGCAGCTAAAAGCCAGTTAATTAATAATGAACGACGACATAAAAAATATTTAGGATGTAAATTTGTTATTGTCCATTTTGGCATTTGTCCAGATTTTGCCATAGAATAGAACATTCGGGAAGCTGCACCTAAATAAGCAAATCCTGTACCAGATGGGCTAATAGTACTGTCTGCAAGTAATAAAATCACCACAAAATTGAGTCCAAGTAACATTGCTAAGTTAACCAAAGGAGATTGGAAGTTGAGTGATTTCCAGCCACCGCTTAATATCTCATGAGGAACTGCACCCATAAATGATAATTGTAATAGCATATACACTACCATAACTAATAATATAGATAATATAATAGATAACGGTACATTAACGCGTGGATTTTTAATTTCGCTAGCATAAGATACCGATATTTGGAACCCATTATAAGAATATATTAGTCCTGCACTAATTATGGCGGTTATTGCTGAGCTAAACCCAAACACTTCATTAGTCGGTAGGTTGAAATTAGTAGTATCAAACTTTGCAATTAAAAAAAGTACAATAGTAAAAAGAGGTGTAAATATTTTTAGTACAGTTACAACATTATTAACTTTAGCCAAAAACCTGATTCCATAAAAATTGATTATTAAGTAAATAAAAAGTATACCTAAAGCAAATAATTTACCTAAATCATTTAAACCATTATCATTCATTAATGATGTGCTTTTTAGAGCTGCTGCAACATATTGAGTAGTTGCTTGTGCTTCTGTTGCAATAACCGCCATAACTCCAAACCAATTGGCAAATGCAAAGGGCATACCAAATATTCCGTTATGAGATAAAGCACTCGATCTAGTTGTTGCTCCTCTAACTGGATAAACAGAAACAACTTGTGATAAACATATCCCAACAACCATAACAAAAATAGCAGCAAGTATCCAAGCTAAAAATGAATAATTACCGGCTATTTTAGCATTTAACTGTGCACTGAATAACCATCCAGAACCAACCATAGAAGTTGCACTTAAAGCAGTTGCACTAAACAGTGAAACTTTTGAAGATTTTTTGGTTTGCTGCGTACTACTCATATTGTACTGACCCTTTAATGAATATGTTTATAAAAAGCTAAAAGTTAATTGCGGATTATAGCATATATTGTTTGAGTATATTTTTGCGTTGCAAAATGCAGAGTAACAGATGCAAATTAAAAAAATTTTATAATTAATTAATAGTGCTATTTTATTTAGCCAAGAATGTTTTATATGTGTTTTGTAAGAATATATTAAATATTGATTTTATTTTTATGTGCATAAGCTAATTTAGAAGAAAAATATATATAGATTTATATTAATAGATAATTTTGTGTATCAGTGAAGATTTTTATGCAGATTTAAAGATTTTTTTAAGCTTTTTCTTAATAAAGTTTTGTTTTAACTGGGATAAATATTCAACAAAAACTATTCCATTTAAATGGTCATTTTCATGTTGTATACAAATAGCCATAAGCCCAGAATATTCTGCTTCTATATGGTTACCATTAATATCCTGATATGCTACTTTTATTTTTTCAAAGCGTAACACTTTTTCATAAATGTCGGGAACTGATAAACATCCTTCTTCACTTATTACTTCACCGTATTTTTCAACAATTTCAAGGTTGATAAAAACCAACAAATTTCGTGGCTCGTCTTCTTTGCTTAAATCGACTATAAATAAACGTTTCTGAATGTTAACTTGAGTAGCGGCAAGACCAATGCCATTATTTTGGTACATGGTTTCAGCCATATTATTAACTAGGTCTTTTAAACCATTGTCAAAGTTATCAATCTTATCCGCTTTTAAATGCAATCTTGGATCCGGATAGCGTAGGATGTTTAGTAATGTCATAATAAAATAAAAAATAAGCAACAAAAATGAAGTTTGCTAAATTAACGTTATTGTAGTATATAATACTTACCTTGAGTAACTATGTTTTACCTAAATTTTTTTTAAAATAAAGACAAAAACATTTGATTATAAAAATAATCACGTAAGATTTTTGTAAATCCTTTTCGGTGAAATTTGTACACTCAAGTAAATATTTTACCTTATTGTGAGATTTAATGATAGATATTAAACAAATAACTAGAAATAAAACTAGCTTAGAATCTTGGTTGAAATTATGTTTAACCAACAAAATAGGCTCAAGAACAATATTTAAGTTGCTTGAATATTTTGGAACTGTAGATAGTATATTATCTCAAAACTTAAATACTTTAGAAAGATTTATTAATCCAGCTATTGCAAAATTAATTTATGAGAAAACTTCTAATCAAGTGGTTGAAGCGTCACTCCTATGGCTTGAAAATAAACATAGTGGTACAAAGCGGCACATAATTAGTATAGAAGATGCCAAATATCCTAAAGAATTATTAGAAATTAGCGACCCTCCTTTAATTTTATATTTAGAAGGTAATATATCGCTTTTGGAAAATAAAAAATTTGCTATTGTTGGTACAAGGCATCCTACGGCACAAGGCATTGAAAATGCTCGTAGTTTTGGGCAAAACTTATCCAATAATGGATTGACTGTTGTAAGTGGTGTTGCAAGTGGTATAGATCGATATGCACATATTGGTGCATTAGACGGTAAATCTAGTACCATTGGAGTAATAGGGGCTGGTATTGATATAGTATATCCTAAAAATAATAATGATGTTTATAATAAAATTTTAGAAAATGGGTTATTAATAAGTGAATTTGGAATTGGGACTGCTCCGGTACCAAAAAATTTTCCGCGTAGAAATAGAGTGATTGCAGGGCTTTCTTTAGGGCTATTAGTAGTTGAATCAGCAATAGATGGAGGATCTATGATTAGTGCTAATTTAGCATTAGATATGGGGCGAGAAGTTATGGCTATTCCTGGTTCTATTTTTAATCCAGTTGCAAAAGGTTGCCATAAATTGATAAAATCTGGGGCTAAACTTGTGGAAAATATAAATGATATCTTAGAAGAAATTAATATTAATCCAAGAAAGTTGTGTAATTACACTAATAATAATGACGTGTCACAAGATGACCCAGTTTTAAGAGAAATGGGATTTGAGCCGATTAGTATAGATGCTATTTGTGAAAAAGTTCAGTTGAGTTTCTCTGATCTTTGTGCTAAATTACTTGAGTTCGAATTAACTGGGTCAATAACAAACTGTGGTGGTGGTTATTATCAACGAATATTTAAATAGTTAAATATATCGTTAAAGTATTGTTTTTAAAGATACGCTATATATGCTTACAAATAGCATACATCTAAATACAAAGGATTAACTTATATGCCTAAAAAATTGTTAATAGTAGAGTCTCCAGGAAAAGTCAAAACGATCAATAAATATTTAGGGAATGAATTTAAAGTAATTGCGTCAAATGGCCACATTCGTGAACTACCTAAAAAAAATGGATCAATAGATGTGGATCATGATTTTACACCCAAATATCAAATTGCAGTAAGCAAGAAAAAAAATGTTGATCAGATTATTAATGATAGTAAATCATGTGATGAGATTTATTTAGCAACAGACCAAGATCGTGAGGGTGAGGCAATAGCTTGGCATCTCAATGAAGTTTTATCTGAAGAGGAAGATGTATCAAATAAATCTATAAAGAGAGTAACATTTAATGAAATTACAAAAAATGCGATCATCAAAGCTATTGAAAATCCAAGAGAATTAGATTTTAATTTGATTGATGCCCAGCAAGCAAGGGTAGCTTTGGATTATTTGCTTGGTTTTAATATCTCACCATTATTATGGCGTAAAGTAAGGACAGGGTTATCTGCAGGAAGAGTGCAATCTCCTGCATTAAGGCTTATTTGCGAGCGTGAGGAGGAAATTAAAAATTTTGTGCCCGAAGATTATTTTACGGTTTTAATGCATACTCACAAAGAAATTCGTAAGGTTACGGCTAAGCTAGTTGAATATAATGGTACCAAAATTGAAACTAGAACTATCAATAAAAAGGATTGGGCAGAACTAATTTGTACTGATATAAATGTTAATAAGACGGCAACAGTAATATCAATTAATAAAAAGCAAAAAAAGAAAAATCCACTTCCACCATTTATAACTTCTACGTTACAAATTGAATCTGCACGTAAACTTGGGTTTAATGCTGATAAAACCATGAAAGTGGCGCAATCATTATATGAAGGCGTTGATATAGGAAATGAGCATTCTGGTTTAATTACTTATATGCGTACTGATTCTGTAAGTTTATCCACACAAGCTTTGGATGATATTCGAGGTTTTATAAAGGAAAATTATCCAAAAGAATACTTGCCTGATTCTCCAGTTAAATACGCTAGTAAAGTGAAAAACGCGCAAGAGGCACACGAGGCTATTAGACCTACAGCTATGGAAAAAACACCGGAGAGTGTTAGGAAATATTTGAGTACTGATCAGTATAGATTATACGAGCTTATTTGGCTAAGGGCTTTAGCATGTCAAATTAGTCCAGCGGTACTTGATACAACAGCAATTGATATAAAGGCAGGCAATGCAATATTTAGAGCAAATGGTGTTTTAGTTAATTTCGATGGCTTTATGCGAGTTTATCAAGAAGAGAAGGATGATAGTACAAATAGCACTGATGATGAAAATGAGATCAAGTTACCTGAGCTAGCTGTAAGTGAAATTCTTCCGATTGATAATATCGAATTTACTGAACATCAGACTGAGCCAAAGCCACGTTATAGCGAGGCATCTTTAGTTAAATCATTAGAAGAGTATGGTATTGGTCGACCTTCCACGTATGCAACGATTCCAGCTACTTTGAGGAAGCGTGAATACGTCCTGATCGATAAAAAGCGGTTTGTCCCTACCGACATTGGCAAAATTGTAAATCAATTTTTAACCCAGCATTTAACTAATTATGTAGATTTGGAATTCACTGCCCATTTAGAAGATACTTTAGATGATATATCTAATGGGAAAATTTCAAAATTGCCAGTGTTGCAAAAGTTTTGGGATGAGCTAAAGCATATAATTGAAGAAAAACAATCTGTTGCAAGGTCTGAGTTAACTTCTGAAAAGTTAGACGAAATGTGTCCAGAATGTGGAAAACAATTATTTATTCGTTTGGGAAAATATGGTAGATTTATTGGTTGTTCTGGTTATCCAGATTGTAAATATATGCGAAAGATTGATAATAATACAGGTGAACCAGCAGCACTGGAAGAACCAGAAGTAATAGAAGATAGGGTATGCCCTAAAGACGGGGGTGCTTTAGTAATTAGAAGCGGAAAATATGGTAAATTTATCTCATGTAAAAATTATCCGAAGTGTAAATATATCGAAAATTTAGATAAACCTGAAGGTGGTGAATCTGAAATATCTTGTCCAGAATGTAAAGATGGAAATATTATACCCAAGAAAAATCGTTATGGTAATTGGTTTTATGCTTGTAATAATTATCCAAAATGTAAGACATTATTTAACCATAAGCCAATTAATGAAAAATGTCCAAAATGTGGATATGCTATATTATTGAATAAAATAACAAAACGTTATGGAGAGCAAAAAGTTTGTCCTAAGTGCGATTTTACCGAAAATAAGGAGTAATAGGTATTGCTTTGGTAAAAACTTATGATAAATTGAACCATTGTGTTTATATAATAAAATTGTTCAATGAGAAATTATATCGCTTATTTATGTAGTATAAATTAGTTTTTAGCGATTTAAATTTTACTTGTTTTTTTGATTTTTACTTGATTTTTTCTAATTTTACTTGACACCAAGTGTAATCGTTTGCTACAATTCGTAACTCGTAAGTTGGAGAGGTTACCCAAGCGGTCAACGGGTCCGGACTGTAAATCCGGCGGTTCTACCTTCGCAGGTTCGAATCCTGCCCTCTCCACCACGTGAGGTAAATGTAAATTAATTAATCCTCTATAAAACGTGGGCGTTTATGCGGGAGTAGCTTAGTGGTAAAGCAGAAGCCTTCCAAGCTTACGATGAGGGTTCGATTCCCTTCTCCCGCTCCATCTTTTTTTTTGTGTGTATATGCTCATATTGGGCTATACTATTGACGCAGTTGGGTACCTTAGTTACTTGACAAAGTAACGGCCCAAGTAGCTCAGTTGGTAGAGCACTCCCTTGGTAAGGGAGAGGTCGTCGGTTCAAGTCCGGTCTTGGGCACCAGTAATATAAATATCTTATATTTAAAGAAATTTCAGGAGTTTTAAAATGTCAAAAGAAAAATTTGAGCGGAATAAGCCGCACGTAAACGTAGGGACGATAGGCCACGTGGATCACGGAAAGACAACCTTGACAGCGGCGATAACGACAATTTTATCGAGGAAATTTGGAGGAGAGGCAAAA
>JBKDHQ010000099.1:0-40918 GCA_046336365.1 Neisseriaceae bacterium | reverse complement strand
CGCCTCTAATGCTACTTTTGCTTTAAATGCATTGTCATAGCTCGTCTTTTTAACCATTTTTTACTCCATATAAAATAATTAGAATTTTAACCTAATTATTTCTATGACGGTGGATCAAATTTCAGGGCACATTATAGGGTGAATTATACTATTTAAATGGAGATGTAGTTGAAGGTACTTTTTCAGATAGAAAAATTACTAGAGGCAGAATACAAAAAGTAGAGTTTGATGAATTTCTTGGAATATCCATAAAATATGAGGGTGATTATAAATGTGGAAAGATGACTGGTAAAGGGAAACTGACTTGGGAGTATAAAGGAGATAGATACGAATATAATGCAGAATTTAAAGATGATTCTATTATTAGTAAAGGAGTATTAAGATTAAGATATTCTGATGGAAAGCTATTTGAAGGGGAAGCAAATGAAAGTTATGTACCGGATTGTAAAGGAAAAATAATCCTACTTGATCTGAATAAGTATGAAGGTACTTGGGAGTCAGGAAAAATAAAAGGCGAAGGAATCTTAACCTATTTTAGTGGAAATAAATTCAAAGGAAAAGTAAATGATGAATATATTCCAGATGGAGAAGGTGTAATGATTTGTTCTGCTAAATGGGAATGTAAAGGAGTATGGGTAAATGGAAATTTGAGTAGTTGTGTGGAATTAAAATATCATAATGGAAGTGAGTTTAGATGGAATGTTAATAATGAGTATGTTCCTAATGGAGCGGGGTAATATACCTTTATTGTTAAAGGCGAAGAATGTATATATATAGGGATGTGGTGTAATGGAAAAATCAATGGTGAAGGTGTATTGAAATACTCTGATAAAAATGAGTTTCATGGAAAAGTTAATGATGAATATGTGCCTGATGGAGAAGGTAGATTGATCTTTTTTAGTAAAAAAGAATGCAGAGGAATTTTGGATAATGGTAATTTAAATGGTAATGTTGAGTTAATATATCCTGATGGAACAATATTTAAAGGGTATGTGGATGATAATTATATGCCTGAATAATAGAAAAATTAAGTAATGTGAATAAAATACTCTTGTTTTACAAATAAATTATGTGGTAAAATATTCCCTTACGTGTCTCAACTAAAGCATATGGTTTATCAGTTTGGTAAATTTATATTTATTTAATAGTTGAAATTTTAAAGGATATTTATAATATGGCTAATTCAGCTCAAGCTAGAAAAAGAGCGCGCCAGGCAGTTGTTCGCCGTACGCGTAATTTTGCATTAAGAACAGAATTTAGAACTGCAATTAAGAAAGTATTAAAAGCAGTTGCAGGTGGTGATAAAGCAGTTGCTACAGCAGAATTTAGAGAAGCACAATCTACAATTGATCGTATTGCTAGAAAAGGTATATTTCATAAGAATAAAGCTGCAAGACATAAAAGTAGATTATCTGCTAAAATTAAAGCAATGGCTTAACTGTTTATTCTATTTAGGTGCATAAGCCTAAACAATAATTTGTTTATTAGCAATTGAAACCCCGCGACTTAACGGGGTTTTTTATTTAGAGTATTTAAAATGAAAAAACCTGAATTATTATTACCAGCAGGAACACTTGCTCATCAACGTTATGCATATGATTTTGGTGCTGATGCAGTATATGCAGGGCAACCCCGGTATAGTTTAAGAGCAAGGAATAATGAATTTAAATTAGAACAGCTAAAAACTGGTATTTTAGAAGCAAAAAAACGCGGCAAAAAACTTTATGTTGCAAGTAATATCATACCACATAACAGTAAAATTAAAACATATTTGCAAGATATGGATCCAATTATCGCGTTAAAGCCAGATGCATTAATTATGGCAGATCCTGGGTTAATTATGATGGTGAAAGAAAAGTGGCCGGATACTGAAATTCATTTATCAGTTCAAGCAAATACTACTAATTATGCAGCAGTTAAGTTTTGGCAAAAAGTTGGGATTTCACGGATTATTTTATCTCGTGAATTATCTTTAGATGAAATTGAGGAAATTCGTCAGCAATGTCCAGATATGGAACTTGAAGTATTTGTACATGGTGCATTATGTATTGCTTATTCTGGGCGTTGTTTATTATCTGGTTATTTTAATCATCGTGATCCCAATCAAGGAACATGTACCAATGCTTGTCGTTGGGAGTATAAAGTACATGATACTGAAGCTACTGATAGTGGTGATGTAACACTTAAAAAACTCGAAGGTTTTAATTTCCACCAGGAACTGGAAAATGCTAATAGTCAATTTGCTGCATGCGGAAACGTAAAACGTCACCCGGACGCAAATAAAACATTTCTTATTGAAGATACTACACGTCCTAATGAATTTATGCCAATTCTTGAAGATGAACATGGCACATATATCATGAATTCTAAAGACTTACGAGCAATTGAACATGTTGCAAGGTTAGCTAAAATTGGAATTGATTCATTGAAAATTGAAGGACGTACCAAATCAATTTATTATGTGGCAAGAGTTGCACAATCTTATAGACGTGCAATTGATGATGCAGTTAATAATAAGCCATTTAACCCAGCATTATTGGCCCAGTTAGATGGATTAGCTAACCGTGGTTATACGGATGGTTTCTTTGAACGTCATCATTCACATGATTATCAAAATTATTTGGATAGCCATTCAAAATCAAGAATGAGTCAATATGTTGGAGATATAATTGAAGTAGATAATAATGGTTGGGGATTAATTGAAGTTAAAAATAAGTTTATTTTAGGTGATGAAATTGATATTATTCACCCATCTGGCAACAGAACTATTAAGCTTAGCGAGATGATTGATCGTAAAGATCAAAAAGTAGAAGTGGCACAAGGAAGCGGGGTTTTTGTTAAAATACCTAATATGCAGGGTATGCAAAATGCTCTGTTAGCTAGGATCATTCCTAGGTAAGATTTGCTAGATATTAGTTATTTTGATTTTAAGTTAAAAATTCTACAGGTTTTTGATAAATGCCTGGTTTTACATAGGTTGGTAATGGAAACACTAGCAATATTATTAGAAGCAAAGTTTAGAAAATCATTTGATAAAATTGGTGCACCATTTGATGCACCAATTTTATTAACTGAGGCAACAAAAGATGAATTTGGAGATTATCAGGTTAATGGAGCAATGGCGCTTGCCAAAACATTAAAAAAAAATCCACGTCAATTAGCACAACAAATTGTGGATAATGTTGGGGTTGATGATAATATTATTGCAAAGTTAGAAATAGCTGGGCCTGGGTTTATTAATATTACTTTATCTGATAATTACTTGTCTGAATATATTGAAAATTTATCTAGCGAGAATAGGTATAAGGCTCTATTGCCTGATACTGAGATAAAGACAGTTGTTATTGACTATTCAAGCCCAAATCTAGCAAAAGAAATGCATGTTGGGCATTTGCGTAGTACAGTTATTGGTGATGCACTAGCTAATATATTGAGTTATATGGGTAATAAGGTAATTCGCCAGAATCATGTTGGAGATTGGGGTACCCAATTTGGCATGTTAATAGCCTATACAGAAGAACTTATGCAAAATAGCAGCAAATCAGGCATATCTAAAGTAGATCTTTTACAAAGTAATTTAGCTGATTTAGAATACTCATATCGTCAAGCAAAGTTACGTTTTGATAATGATCCTGATTTTGCTAATAAAGCTCGAGAATGTGTAGTAAGATTACAAAAAATTTCACCTGCAAGACCAAAAAATGAAGAAGAGTGGTTAAATCTTATAACAAAAACTTCTGGTACAATTGAAGGATACTATTATAGTTTTATTTATACATCATTAAATCATTGTCAGCAAATTTATGATAAGTTAGATATAAAGTTAACTATGAATGAGTTTGCTCCAGAAAGTATGTATAATGATAAATTAAGTAAAGTTATAGAACAGTTATATAATAAAAATTTGATAAAGGATAGTGAAGGGGCTAAATGTGTGTTCTTTGTTGAAGGTGAGTTATCTGGTGGAGAAAATACGCCATTTATTGTGCAAAAACAAGATGGTGGGTTTCTATATGCAACAACCGATTTAGCTGCAGTTGATTTTCGTACACATATTCTAAATGGAAATCGTCTTCTATATGTAGTTGATATCAGGCAAAGTCTTCATTTTAAACAAGTATTTACTGTTGCTAAAAAAGCAGGATTTGCTAAGTTAGATACTCAGTTAGAGCATATTGCTTTTGGTACGATGATGAATGAAGATGGTAAGCCATTTAAAACTAGGGATGGTGGTACAGTAAAATTAATTGATTTAATTGATGAGGCAATTAATAGAGCGCATATATTATTAGATTCACGTAACTCTAATTATAATTCAATTGATAAAGATGAATTAGTTAATAAATTAGCAATCGCATCAATTAAATATGCAGATTTATCTAAAAGTAGAATTAGCGACTATATTTTTAGTTTTGATAAAATGCTAGCTTTTGATGGTAATACTGCTCCATATTTATTATATGCATATACCAGAATAAAAAGTTTACTAAGAAAAGCTCTAGATGAGTTTCAGTATAATTTAAATGATACGAATAAATATAAAATAATAATTTCACATCCAATTGAACATAAGTTAGCACTGAATTTAGCTAAATTTGCTGATAACCTTGTATTAACTGCCAAGGAATGTTATCCACATTACCTCTGTCAGTATTTATATAATCTGGCTAGTATCTTCATGCAGTTTTACGAAAATTGTCAGATTCTAAAAGAACCAAATATAGATTTAATATACAGCAGACTAATTTTATCAAAAAAGGTTGCTGAAATTATACAAACTGGTTTAAGTTTACTTGGTATAAAAACTGTAGAAAAAATGTAATGAATATAATCAAAATTTTTATTGATAATCCATTTTTAGTTAGAGCATTGGTAGCTTGTATTGGAATATCGTTTATATGTCCAATTTTAGGTATATTTCTAATGCTTCGCCGGATGAGTTTAGTAGGAGATGCAATATCACATGCTATATTGCCAGGGGTTGCCTTAGGTTTTATGTTTGGTGGTATTTCAGTAATTGCAATGGCTATAGGTGGACTTGTTGCCGGATTATTTGTGACAATATTAGCTGGGGTCGTTAGTCATAGAACTGAAATTAAAGAGGATGCATCATTTGCTGGATTTTATCTAATTGCTTTAGCTCTTGGTGTTGTTATTATTTCTAGAAGTGGTACCAATTTAGATTTAATGCATATACTTTTTGGATCAATTTTAGCTGTTGATAAAGAAAGTTTATTAATTATAAATGTAATAGCTACAATAAGTTTAATACTAATGGCTTTTATTATTAGACCATTAGTAATAGGTATATTTGATAAAAACTTATTGCAATATTATGGAATTAATGCTAAATTATTCCATTTAATATTTCTGTTTTTAGTAGTTATAAATGTAGTTGTAGACTTTCAGGTATTAGGAACAATACTTGTTATTGGGTTGATGATGCTACCTGCTGGTTTTTCCAGATTATTAACAAAATCATTGAATAATATGCTGTGTTTAGCTATTTTCTCAAGTCTATTTTCTAGTGTTATCGGCATTATTTTGTCATACTACTACAATTTACCTACTGGTCCTGCAATTATCTTAGTAAGTGGTGTTTTATATATTTTAGCAATCTTATATGTTAATACTACTAAATTAATCAAACAACCACACTTTAAACACTAAAAGTGTGGTTGTTAACTTTATATTATTCCAGGAAATTCAATTAAGGCATTTTTAAAGCGTTGTAAACCAAGCTTTATATCTTCCAGTGGTATATTTAGCGCTGGCAAAAACCTGGTTACATTGGGGGAAGCATTTAGTACTGATACTCCGTGTTTGATAGATAAATGTACTAACTTGTATGCATGACCTTTATATTTATCATGTAATTCAGCTCCGATTAATAAACCTTTACCTCGAATATCACAGTAGATATTAAGTTCATTATTAATTTTGGCTAATTCTTTGACAAATAAGTTATGACGTTCTTCCACGCCACCTAGAAGTGTTTGGTCATTGATTAAATCAAAGGTTTTATTTGCAACTGCGCAAGATATCGGGTTACCGCCAAAAGTTGCGCCATGAGAGCCAAATTCAAAGCCAGAAGCAAATTGATTTTTAGTTAGCATAACTCCAATTGGAAAACCGTTTGCCAAAGCTTTTGCAACCGTAATCATATCAGGTTCAATACCATATTGCATGTATGCAAATAATTTACCAGTTCTACCCATACCAGTTTGTACTTCATCAAAGATTAATGCTGCATTATGTATATCACATAACTCACGTAATTTTGCTAGAAATTCAGGATTTGCAGCAATTACTCCACCTTCAGCTTGAATTGGTTCGACAATAACTGCAGCAGTATTTTCATTAATTAAATTATCTAGTCCTTCAATTTGATTAAATGGTGCATGTTTGACTGCTTGTGGTAAAGGCTCAAAACCTTCCCAATACTTAGGTTGTCCTCCTGCAGTTACAGCAAAAAGAGTTCTTCCATGAAATGCTTTATTAAATGCTACAATTTCATTCTTTTCACTACCATAAGCTTTTATAGAATATCTTCTTGCTATTTTTAATGCTGCTTCAACAGCTTCTGCTCCGCAATTACAAATGAATAATTTATCAAAGCAAGTATTTTCAATTAATTTTTTAGCTAATTCTATTTGTGGTTTATTTGTGAAAATATTGCCAACGTGCCATAATGTTTGTGCTTGATCAGTAAATACCTCAATCAAGGCATCATTTGTTTGCCCAAGTGCAGTTGCTGCAACACCACCTGCAAAGTCAATTATACTATTTCCATGTTCATCATAAAGGCGCGATCCATGACCTTTTGTTGGAATAAAATCAACTGGCTCATAAATTGGCAGAAAATAATTATAATAAGTATCCATAATACTATCTTTTTTGTTGTACATATTAAACCTCATGCTATGTTTTATATACTTTATATACATGATTATAATATACATGATTATAAAAATATAAAAAATTTGTTAATTTTTTGTTTTAAGTTACTTGAAAAAATAAAAACTGTCTATATATATAAAACATGTAAATATAGATTTTAAGGTGATTAAATGCAAGAAAATGATAAAGTTAAGGAGGGTATGAGTAAGGTAAATGAATCTTTGCCAAACTCTAATTCAAATGTGAATGAAGATATAACAGAGAATCTATCAAAGCTTGAAAGTCTTGAAGAGAGAGAACTTGGTGAACTTGAGGTGAGGATTGCTGAGTTGAAAGATTTGTATGTGCGTTCACAAGCTGAGATACAAAACATTCAAAAGCGTAGTCAGGAAGAAGTTAAGAAAGCCCGCGATTATGCTATATCTTCGTTTGCAAAAGATATTATTGTCGTAAAAGATTATTTGGAAATGGCCTTAAAAGATCAATCTGGTAATTTTGATGCAATTAAAACTGGAGTTGATTTGACCTTAAAACAATTGGTACAAATTTTTGAACATCAGATGATTAAAGAGATTGAGCCTAAACAAAATGATAAACTTGATCCGCATTTACATCAGGCAATGAGTACTGAAGAGGTTGAAAATCAAGAGCCCAATACGATTGTTAATGTTATGCAAAAAGGATACATGCTAAAAGATCGTGTTATACGTCCAGCTATGGTAACCGTAGCTAAATAAGTTAAAAATAAGAAAGGTAAGAAAAATGAGTAATAAAAAAAGTAAAATAATTGGAATTGATTTAGGTACAACTAATTCATGTGTAGCAATTATTGAAAATGGACAACCTAAAGTTATTGAAAATTCAGAAGGAGGAAGAACAACCCCTTCAATCATAGCTTATACTAATGAGGGTGAGATTTTAGTTGGTGCACCAGCAAAACGCCAGGCAGTTACTAATCCTAAAAATACTTTATATGCAGTTAAACGTTTGATTGGACGCCGTTTTGAAGAAAAAGAGGTTCAAAAAGATATTAGCCTAATGCCATATAGTATTACAAAGGCAAGTAATGGTGATGCGTGGGTTAAAGTTAATGATAAAGAGTTAGCTCCACCACAAATATCAGCTGAAGTATTAAAGAAAATGAAAAAAACAGCTGAGGATTATTTAGGCGAAGAAGTAACTGAAGCAGTTATTACTGTTCCTGCATATTTTAATGATAGTCAACGTCAAGCAACTAAAGATGCAGGTCGTATTGCTGGTTTAGAAGTAAAGAGGATTATCAATGAACCAACAGCTGCAGCTTTAGCTTTTGGTCTATCTAAAAAAGAAGGCAGAGATCGTAAGGTTGCAGTATATGATTTAGGTGGTGGTACCTTTGATATATCTATTATTGAAATTGCAGATGTTGATGGTGAGAGCCAGTTTGAAGTATTATCTACTAATGGTGATACCTTCTTAGGTGGTGAAGATTTCGACCAACGTCTGATTGATTTTATCATTACCGAGTTTCAAAAAGAGCAAGGTATTGATTTGAAAAAAGATGTGATGGCATTACAGCGCTTAAAAGATGCTGCAGAAAAAGCTAAAATTGAACTATCTTCTTCTACACAAACTGAAATTAACTTGCCATATATTACAATGGATGCATCTGGACCTAAACATTTGGTACAAAAGATTACTAGAGCTAAATTTGAATCATTGGTAGAAGATTTAGTTGAGCGTACTATTGAGCCATGTAAAGTTGCATTAAAAGATGCTGGATTATCAGCAAATGATATTGTTGATGTGATCTTAGTTGGTGGGCAAACTCGTATGCCAAAAGTACAGGATAAAGTTAAAGAATTTTTTGGTAAAGAACCAAGAAAAGATGTGAATCCTGATGAAGCTGTTGCTGTTGGTGCTGCTATACAAGGATCTGTTCTATCTGGAGAAAGGACAGATGTATTATTACTTGATGTAACACCTTTATCATTAGGTATTGAGACAATGGGAGGAGTGTTCACTAAGCTAATTGAGAAAAATACTACCATACCAACTAAAGCATCGCAAGCATTCTCAACAGCTGAAGATAATCAAACAGCAGTTACTATTCATGTATTGCAAGGTGAGCGTCAAGTAGCTAGTGGCAATAAGAGTCTAGGTCAGTTTAACTTAACTGATATTGCTCCAGCACCACGTGGTATGCCACAAATTGAAGTAACATTTGATATTGATGCAAATGGTATCTTACATGTTTCCGCTAAAGATAAAGCAACTGGTAAAGAGAATAAAATTACTATTCAAGCTAGTTCTGGATTATCTGAAGAAGAAATTCAAAAGATGGTGCAAGATGCTGAAGCTCATTCTGAAGAAGATAAGAAAACAGCTGAATTAGTACAAGCTCGTAATAATGCTGATGCTATGATTCACTCTACACGTAAATCTTTAACTGATCATGGTGATAAAGTTGATGCTGAAACAAAGGCTAAAATAGAAGATGCCATTAAAGAAGTTGAAGAAGCAGTAAAAGGTGATGACAAAGCTATAATTGAAGAGAAAGTACAAGCATTAATGACTGCATCACAAAAGCTTGGGGAAATGATGTATAAAGATATGCAGGAGAATCAGCAAGCAGCTGGTAGTGGTGAAACGCCTGGTGGTGACAGCAGTGCTTCAGGTAACAAAGATGATAATGTTATTGATGCTGAGTTTTCAGAAGTGAAAGATGATAAAAAGTCTAGCTAATTAAACGCTGATTTTATATTAAAGCCTGTAGATTTACATTTACAGGCCTTTCTTATTTTCAGCGAATATGTTATAATATATTACTTACTGTTTCAGTAACAATCCACCGGGGGTGACATGGCTTCGACGGGGGTTGCAAAGCAATAGGGTGCATACCGTGTTTTCAGTTTCACGTTAATCACTGAGAAAAAGTAAACGCAAATACATTTGCTAGTATCAACGATGGCGTATATAATGACGCTGCCGCTGCTGCTTAAACATAGCTTTTAGTTCTATGTTCGCTACTATCAGTTTGTCTATTGGTTGCCTAGTAGCGTTATTTAAATAGACTCTGCCTTTATTTGGGTACTTGATAAAGGTGAGTAAAAAACAGTAAATTGCCGATAATAAGCTTGTTTGATTGGCGTATTATTGGTGAAATTAAAGAATCAAACTAAGTATGTAGAACTCATTGTAGAGGACTTTCGGACGCGGGTTCAATTCCCGCCACCTCCACCATTTATATTTTTCTAATATTCTTTGTAACTCATTGATAAATAATGTGTTTTAAGTTATTTTTGTGTTCTACTAATTGCTGTTTTAACTGCAAAATATGCGTCAAAATGTTTAGCTTTTCCTATGAATTGTCCCAAATTTGTCCCAAATTTTCTAATAGATTTGCCTGTATTTTTCTGGATTGTCATTAATATTGTCCTACAAATTTATAACCATTTTCCTCATTTTTAGGTAACCAGCGACCGTAACGTTTGAATATCATTTCGACATCTACATGCCCCATTTGAGTTGCAACCCACCACGCATTTTCACCATTAGATAATAAGGTAGATGCATAGGTATGGCGCATTTGATAACAATTTCTATAACGTATATTTAGGGTTAATAATAATTTACGCCATGCATCAGATACTTTATTGCTATTTGCCCATTCTTTATTGGTATTAGGGTTATGGAAAACATATTCACTATCTTTGGTGTATAGTTGTTGGTTTTGTAATGCTTCTAGCGCTTTTGGCAGCAATACCAAAATTCTGATTCCTGATTTAGTTTTCGTGCCTTTTTCAACATTACATACCTTTGCCCGATTAATATTAGCTACTTTTCGTTTAAAATCAATGTCAATCCATTTTAATGCAATTAACTCGCTAGTTCTTAGCCCAGACCAGAATCCAAACTGAATTAGATTTTTAATTTGCCCAATAGCGGCATCAATTATTGTTTGTTTTTCAATTTCATTAAATGGTTCAGCATCAAAATCTGATCTAGTTCCAACTATTTTAATTAGATTATCTAATGCAATTTGATCTATTGGATTATCCTTAATAATTCCATTATTTATTGCTTCACCAAACATATTGCGTAGTGGCGTTAAATAATTACGTATTGTTTTTGGTGTTGAGTTTAATTTTGATATCCATTCTCTAATCATTGGTGCAGTTAAATCGATAATATTATAATCGCCAAACCCTGGAATTAGTTGCCCAATAATAATCTTGCGATATCCGCTAAGTGTAGATGGAGACATATTGCCATTTGCAACCATCTTTGTATAGTTATCTAGCTGCTGTTCAAGTAAAACTTTACAGTAAGTAACTTTTTTTTCTTGAATAAAACCAAATTTTCTGCCAAATTTTGAATTTGGAAAATATTGATTATAATTAAATTCATTTCTGGCAATTTTGTTAAGTATTTCAATTCTCAAGTTAGCACAATATTTAATGTTGGTTTTAGTTGGAGATAACTTTATGGTTTCTCGACAACGAATACTCTTGTACATGAAGTGTATTCTTATAGTATTGTTTCTTATTTCTAAACCTTCAGGTATGGCTTTCTCTTTTAAGATTGTTCTATCCATTTATAATACTCCTCAATATTTACATATAACATGCCATCTTTGGCAGTTTTAACTATTTGTTCACTCCATTTGCCTTCATGGCGCTTTTTGCGAACAGCCATTTCTGTTATGCCAGTTAAGTTACAAAATTGTTTGAGTTTTACCCATCTAGGTACTGGTAGTGTAATGATTTCCATAATATTTCTCCTAAATTAAAGTTGACTTATTATTTATAATGGAATACTCACAATACCAAGTACCAGTTTTATTATTGCGTTTACGCACCCCAATAATATTCATGCCTTGTTTACGTAATTCATAAATATGTGCACCTAACCTAGTGATGCGAAACTTTCTTATAGCTTCCCAGCTACTAATAGTCTTATGCGCAAGTAATAACTCTTTAATTTTTTCACGTTGTGCTAACATAACTAACAACCTTTCCTATAAAAAACTCCAATACAGTAAAGACTGTAATTGGATGTTACCGTACACTCTTATTACAGAGCAATATAAATAATATTACGATTTATAATTGGTTTAATCTTTGTAGTAGTAATGACTTTTTGTAAGGCTAAATCAATTATCTTAGATATTTCATTATTATTTAGATTACTAATTCTAGATTTAACTAAAAAATTTAGTTGTTCTCGACCAAATACTGCAAATTTATTATCATTTTTGCTAATACTTTGAATACTCATCAAATGATATTTCATATGGGTAGACAAATATTCGACCGCATGCGACATATCTTGATGTTTTTTAATAAATTGCTTAATTTGCTTTAGCATGATTCATTTCCTTATTAGAGTTATCAACATTACTATTATCGTTATCAATCACTTCTGATTTAATATTTGTAGGAGTTTTTTCAACTTCAACTGCATAAATAATATCAATGACCTGTTTATTGATTGTTTCAATATTAGTGTTAATTTGCTTTGACTTATTATCAACTGTTGGTATCCAGAAATGTTTAGGTGAACGTTTTAAATCTTTAAGTTTACTTTGAGACATAGCTGGGTTATCGTAGTAATTAGTCATAATATTTGTATAGTGTGTTAATATATATTTTGTATACGGTTAGGTAGTTAAATAATTTACCGCTGTATCTCTTAATGCATTAATTTATGACATAATTATCTCATAAAGAGTGAATGTTATGCAAGCATATTTACACTATATGAGATAATTTATTTTATGTTATTTAGTCGAAACTAAGTAAGGTCTACTCAAAATTTGTATGGTATATATGCTATTATTGATGGAGATTTTGTTGTGATAGATATTTTCAACTTGAATAAAAATAATTGTATTTTTTTATCACCGTTATAAAGCTTAAGATTGTGAGAAAAAATAAAAATTAAACTTAAAGATAAATTGTTATTGTTACTGGTGGTTCAAATAGAAGTGGTCTGGCAATAAATCATGCTTTTGCTATATAGAAGGAGGCAACGGTTAGTATTGTTAATAAAAATAGCCATGAAAATGTAGTAAGCGTAGCAAACCAGATTTTACAAAAAGGCGATACTGCTCAAGCAATAACTCTGATAGAGTAAATTACATTTATAAATCCTCTATCTGCTTGTGTAGAAAATAAGACAAGCTCTTAGGAATAAAAGGTACTAAATGCAATTTCATTGCTTTTTCGATAAGTTGACCAGGATTTGAAGCATCTAGCTTTAAATAGAGTTGTTTACTAATCACACTTCTAATAGTTTCATGAGATATTGACTTACCTTCTAATTTACTCAAGATTAAAGCGATATCTTTAGGCGTCTTTCCCATTGCTAAAAAATATAAGACTTGTTCCTCGCGTTTACTTAATTTAATTTCTACGAGTGGCTCATGATGGTTATTTATACCTAATTTTTCATTAAATATATCAATTTTATAACTATTAGCTAAATTCATAACAGCATTAATAAAGTCAGAAAAGCTCTCTTGAGCTTTAAGTTTAGCTTGATAATTTGCGTTCTCTAATTTTAATGAAATAGCCTCTCTCTCCGTAGTAATATCGACAGCAGTTCCAACTATTCCAATTATTTTTCTATTTTTATCATATAATGGCTTTTTCTCTGTTCTTAGAATTAGTGTTTGCCCATTCCCAAATGTTATAATATCACTTTCTGAAATATGCAGTTTACCAGTTTTAATCACATATTGGTCTTGCTTTACAAACTCATCAGCAAACTCTTGATTAAAATCATAATCGGTTTTTCCTATTATTTCATCTGGTGATGTCACTCCATATAATAATGCACCATTTTGATTACAACCCCTATATACAGAATCCAAATCTTTCCAAAATATATAGCCAGGTGCATCTAATAAAATATCCTCAAAATCCGGAATGAATTTTTTATCTTGGGAGCCATTGCTTTTCATATTGAAGCCTTATAAAATTAAATACTACAAATTATGTTATAAGTCCGTATATTCTTTTTAAAATGCTAGAGAAATTTTCTAAATGTTCCAAGTTCATATCTGCTCTTGGCATAAATCTAATCCCTGCTGAATCTTTGGCCACAGTTGGAAAAAATAGTGGAGATACATAGAACCCAAAATCAAACATATATTTTGCAATCTCTAGTAATCTCTCAGTAGAATCTATCTTTATAACCCTGGTTGGAGAAAGTGTACCCGCATTTAAAGCATATGGAAACTGCTGATCTATATATTGTAGATTTTCTCTCCATTTAGCTTGCCTTGCTTGTAACTCACCAGTTTTATGTAGCTCTAAAGAAGCATTAATTGCGCCAAGTCCAGCTGAATTTAAATACTGTGACCAGGAATTACCATATCTTATTAATTTTTCTTTTAATTGTTTGTTCCCAGTAAACATAACCCCTCCACATGCACCAAATGCTTTTGCTAATGAGGATACTACCACAGTATCCTCATTCAGAGTTCCAAACTTTTCTAATATATACCCCTCACCATTCTTTCCAATAACAGATAAAGCGTGTGAATCATCGAAATATAAGAATAATCCATATTTCTCTTGTAAAGTAATTAAATCATCAATTGGGGAAAACCCAGAAATACTGTATGCACCTTCAGCAATATAAGCAACCTTTTTATGAATTTTACACATATCTTCTATATAATCTAAATCATTATGATTACATGTAACAACCTCAGTAGCATCGCCACATATAGGCTTAACATGATTAATTGAGAAGTGCGCATTTTTATCAAAAATCATGAAAGGTAATTGACCTTCAGACACTATTCCAGAAGCATATATTGGTAAAAATGCTGATGTTGCAGCAGAACAAGTTATATAACATATTGCCTCATTTTTATAATGATTAGTTAGCTTAGTTTCAACTTCAGCTAGAAGCTCAATAAACATTTTATATCTTGGAGTAGTTAAATGCAAAGCGCCTACTTTATGTACAGCCTCAGAAGCACCCTGTAAAATATGTGGATGTGTATCAAAGCCTAAATAAGAACAAGATGCCATATCAATAAATTTATGAGAGTTATTACTTATCATAAAAGGAGGATTACCAGAATAAGTTACAGCTAAATTATGGAGTCCAATTGTTTTTGCATAATCCCATGTGGGATCTGTAATTTCAGCCACCTTCTTAATATTATGGTATTTGTTCATATTTTTAAGCTTTCGCATCTAAAAGAACATATGCCATTACACAATCATGCTCAGATCTGTTACTCCAAGCATGGTATGTTTTACGCTGAATAATAGTATCCATTGGTTTTAATAGTACTTCTTCTTCATCAAGAACTAAGTATATTTCTCCAGATATAACTATTCCATAATCAATACTATTAGTCATGTGCATTAGGGGATGTTTGTCTTTCAAACTTAATTTAACCCCAATTTTATTTTCAAACTTCCTTAATTCTTCTTCACTCATACTATTAATTTTATCTATTAATACAGATTCTGGTGGGTAGTTAACTATCCTAAATAAACTACCATTCTTAACCGGAGATGTAGAAACATATTTATCTAATACAGGGTCATTATCATTAAAAGATACTGGCGTAGTATCAGTAGTCCATAAGTTGTAAAATTTGAATCTTTCATCAATATTTGGCAATGGAGTTTCTATGTTTGTTATCTTGTTTGAGAGTATATAGGATTTTCCACTTGGGCTATTTGCTGTAACAATTCTTCTCATTATTAATCTTTTCTAACAATTTTTAACTCCTATTATTATCACACTTAATAGTGTGGGAGTTTTTTTCTAATTATTCCCCAAATTGGGGGAGATTTAAATTTAATAAAATTATAAAATATCTACTACTAAATATACTTAATTTTAGCATATAAAAATAGCACAAGGATATTTATATAAGCTAAGTAAAACAGTGTTTCTAATTTATAGGAGTATCAATTAATGAACACATTTACTCAGCAAATTCAATCAATAGACTTAATTTATAATAATCCTGAAATTATTGCTTCTGTTGTAGATAAAAATGGAAACATTTTGTATGTATCTGAATCCATGCAACAAATATCTTGCAGTAGTGTTACTCAAGCAATAAATAGCCATGACATTAAAGATATGGCTATTCAAGATCTCAACAATAAAGTAATTCAAACAAACAAAATTATACAATATATTTATATAATGCAAACTGATGTTTTAAAATATACACTCTTCAAGTGCAGTAAAATACCGGTATATGAAGGAGGAAGCAGCAAACCTGTTGCTATATTAACAATTCAAGATCAATTTAAAGTATTTGATATTCCAGATAAAGTTCCACACAACTTGCCCCAGAATATCTCTGAAATAGGACAAGTCATACTATTTTGTATGTCACTTAAACTATCTTATGGGGAGACTTTTCAATTTATTACTACACAATATAATCAGAGCCTTAAATTTAATGATTTTAAAACACATTGCCAGAGCTTATTGAAAACTTTACAAATTAGTTCTCTAAAAGAATTGATTAATGTTGATATTCTTAAATATTGCAATTCAGTACTTAGAAAATTATTAAATGATGGACGTATGTTAATGAAATTTTGTTGATAAGGAAGATAAAATGAAAAGGATCGCCGTATTCGAGGGTGTTATGGGGGCATACCCAAATAAGTACGACTTTGAAAAATATGATGCACAAATTTTAGTTAGTAGAATACTTACATGTCATGCACTTAAAGATAATGACAACGTATCTATGGTTCATCTATTTGAGATGGGAGCAATCATTAGAGAAAATAACGTTCATACTTTTGATACGCATTTTAAAGAAATGATATGCAAGATTATTAACGATATACCTGAAGATTGTTGGCAGAAAGTTGTAAAAGGGTTACATTTTAAACAATTTGCTAACCATTAATTTTTATTGAAAAGTTAGAGTTAATAGTACACTCACTAACATGTACATCTAATAAGTCTACTGCAATTTCTAACTTTTCAAGAACTTTAATGTTAAGTAGTCACTAAAACGGTGCTACTTATTACAAAATAAAGATGGTGGAATATGGTTCACTAAGTTTAATTCAATAATGCGTTTCTTTAGCTCAAACATATTTAGAACATTAAGTTTTTTATATAGAGAATTACAAACAATGCTTGATATAGTTGTTGGTGCAATTCTCTTGTGATATATCTCTGATAGTTTAGCTGCAATTTCTTTATAAGACTTGCCACGTAGGATAAAATATAGAATTTCTTTTTCTCGTTCTTTGAGATTGATTGCTGTTTGAGTTAAAGGTTTATCTTTATGTAGAGTTAGATTTAAAAGTATAGATTTTTCAAATTCATCAACCGTCCCCTGAAGTATTAGAAAATATCCAAGTAAAGAGTTGTTATCAATTATTGGGTGAATTGCTAGTAATAATAGATAATCTGGGTTAATTTCATTTGAAAATACCACAAGTTCACTAATAATATTAGATTTGCGCTGATTTTTCGTTAAGTAATCCATTAAATTATCTGGCCTTTGCTGTTTATTTATAACTTTTATAGATTCTAACGAATAATTAGAGGTATTATTGTATTTGAGTCGGAGCTTATTATCTATTACCCAAAAATCATCATTTTTATGAATAATTTGTAAAGCGTCGATATACTCGGAAAATTTTGCTATCATGATTCACCAAATAAAAATTTAATACTCTCATTTAAACACTTGCAAATTCTTATAAAGGGTTATACATTAACAATAAATTAGTATAAGACTAAGTGCTCTTCTACAATTTTGCTAATTTTCTTCATATGATACCTGCAAGCCTCTATTTGTGCTTCAGTTAATGAGTCACAGATCATCAGAAACTCACGATCTCCAACCCATTCAATACGCTTACTCATAACCACCATTTTGAATTTACCATCGATTGGAGTAATGTAATATACCCAAGGCAAACTCTCTGATTCAGCAAATACATCTTCTTCTTCAATTATCCATTCCAAATGTTTTATTCTATACATACTATTCACATTATCTACCATAATTCTATATCCTAAAATAAGTTTAAATTTTATACATAGCATTAAATGTAATTCCAAGTTCCTAAATTAAGTCTACATAAGCAATCAGTACGAATTTATGCAATAATGGTAGCGTTCTATGTGTACAATTAATATGATAAATAGTATTATTGCTAAGTTCAACAATAATCAGTTATTTTTTGAAATTGCATACAAAAAATATTTTTACTTTTTATTTTACTGTTTATTGGTCTCCTACTTAATACGTAATTCTTTACAGATCTGTTGCCAGACATTTTCAGGTAAATTATTTATTACTCGGCACATTGTAACTTTGATGCGTGCTCCCATATTATTTTTACTTGTAATCTCGTCAATTTGGTAGGGGTGTATCATGTGCACCAAATCATCATTTTTTAATGCATAACATGCAATAAACCTGTCGATCAAAATATGAGCATTGCAAGCTTCAAAATCAGCTTTAGTTGGCCTGTCCCAATATTTTTCGAATATTTCTATCCTTTTCATTTATATACTCCCTTTAAATAAAATTTTGCATAAGAACCATGTTTCTGAGCAATTTGTGCGGAATGAATCGACAAGAATTTAATACTTCATTATTTGCAATTAACTCTTTAATGCTTGTGGCTTTAAAAACCATCAAGATTTTTTTGTAATAATATTTAAAATTATTAAGGTTTAGCTTGCTATTATGGTGTTCGGTAACAAATTGATAAATTTCACCATGTGAAAAACCAAAAGATGCATAAAATAGAATAAGATTTTCTATGTTACTCAGGCTATATCCAGGAAGAGTAAAACAATATTCTCTATCATCATATAAATGTTCAATATTAACTAGTTTTAATTTATATTCTATAGTTAATATTGCAATAACTTCATTTTCATGATGTATTGGATATTTTGTTCCACGAAAAAACGTAAGATTTGTAGAGGATGTTTGTGCTAGATAAATATTATTAAATTCGTTAATAATTTCTATGGGGGCAAGATCAAATTCTTTTAATGTTTTAGGCAAAAATTTAGTATTGCTAGTCCATAACCTATACACAGCGTCTGATAAATATAAAGGATTTCCCATATTATCAATTATAGACACAAAATCATTTGAACTATTATAAATTGAAGAAATTTGCTTTATATACTGAAAAATTTTATAGTTTTCATTAATATTACAGTCTAAACCAAACATAACTCAACCTTGATATAATATTATAATATATATTAAGGGATATTATAATATATATAAAGTATATTTTGCAATATTATTATATATATATATTTTAAAAATATAGGAATTATATTTAGCTGGTTTAGAATCTAAAGTTCAATAATACTAGCATTTTCAATTGATGACATAAGGGGTTTCGGAATCATTTTTATTTTATACTTAACTACGTTCTGTTGCAAAGATTTTAAATTATATTCATTTGTTAATAAAAATGCTGTTTTATTCAGGTTAAATTTATTAATTAACTCAACACCATTAGCACTGTTTGGTTCAATAGTATAATCGATAAAAAATGTTGTACTATTTACGATATTATTATTCTCACTTATCCAGTTTTCCAGTTGTCTAATTTGGGTAAAGTATTTAACATTTAAAGATTTATTTATTATTGATTGAATATAGTAATGTATACTCATATCATCATCTAAAATTATTACATTATCAAAAACCTCAATTTGATTAGGTAACCATTCTGGAGGTTGACATACCTTAATTTGGATATTAATAGTAGTATAACTATTTGGCTCAGACTCAATAGATAATTTGCCATTATTTTCTTCAAAAAATCTTATTGCAGAACTTAGTCCTATACCATTTCCATGTGGTTTTGTACTATAACCAGACTTTACCTTTTCTAATATCCCGCTCTCTATACCGCACCCATTATCTGATATGGTTATAAATACATTTGCATCATCATTTGAAATTGAGAAGTTTATTAGCCTTAAATCTTGATTTAACTCAGTTGCTTCAAACGCATTGCTGATTAAATTATAAATTTTATGTTTAAATTCATCTGGGTTTATAAATATCCATAGCTCTTTATTGGATGTAGTATCTTTAAATCTAAAGTCACACTGGTTATGATATTCCATGGTTTTTTGTACGATAATATCTTCTATTAATGGGTGAAGTAGTATATGATTAGTTGTCGCTTCTTCCTTCTCAGAATTTGTATGTTTTACTTTAAGATTTAACAAATTTACTAAAATGTATTTTATGCTATTTATTGATGCTGAAAATGATCTTGAAAGATGATTATCAATGATCGTTGTAGCATATATTTTATCTTTACAGTACTCTAGCACCGATAGTGGTGATTTAATATCATGGGCAATTTCTCTTGCCAGTGTTCCAATAGCAGCATCTTTAGATTGTTTGTCAATTAGTGCAATTAATGTTTTAATTTGATTTTCTATATTTATAATTTCAACGTAGTTGTTAAGATTTGTCTGGTTTTCGTCAATTTGTTTAGCATTATTTTCTATTACACTTATAATGTGTTGTATAGGTTTTAAAATTAAATTTTGTGGAATTTGTGTTGCTAGCGGAATTAATAAAATATATAATAAAATAGCTAAAATAAATATTATTATAATTAATTCTATTAATGAATTATCTATAACCTTTCTAATTGGTAACTTTCCTTTAACAATAAGGTAACCAAAGTTGTTGTCTGATATATTATTAATTCTTAATGGATAAACCGCAGTAAATTCATTTATGTTCATTTTGAAAGATTTTGTTATATTTTCCTCTTGATTATCCTTCCAATAAGCCACATAGTTATGGGTGCTATTGAATGCTTTAATCTTAAAGTTTATAGCCTCTATATTGTCTACTAGATATTGCCCAATAATATAATCTCCTAGTTCTTTATTTTCAATTTCAATTTCTCTTTTTAGACTATTTATAGAACCTATATAAGAATATATTAACAATACAATAGGCAATAAAGATGCTAAAAGCAATGCAATATAAATTCTTTTTTTAATTTTTTGTTTGATTTCATTTGATAAAGTTTTTGTGGAAGCTAATTTTTTCATAGATTATTTAATATCTCCGATAAAAGATTCATAATCTCTTTTCATTTCATAAATTTCATGGGTAACTGGTCTATGCCATTGTACACTGCTTTTTGCAGCACTCTCATAACTACATAATACATTTGCTCTTTCATTTGCTAAACTACAATTATAGTTTTCAACAGCATCTGTAATAGATTGAATTGTATTGTATGTTATATATGATATGGCATCTGGAGAGCTAGAATATAATTTTTTATATTGAATGATAAAAGTTTTAACTCCATTGTCATTGCTATTTATAGACTTTGGCGTAATTCTAATAGCATGATATTTATATTTAGTATCTATTTTTGCAATATCCCAATCTCTGTAAGTACCCCACCCATCACCACCAAAATAATATATATTTTGTTGTTTAATACTATTGCTAATTTCTGCTATAAGTAACCCTGCACTATAACCTGTACAATTTAATACAATAGCATCTTTTAAGCTATAATTTTTGAAAATATCTTTGTAGTCAATTTTTTTATTCAAAATATTATCATCTATAAATTTAATATTTGTATACGATATTCCATTATTAACTAAATATAGAGTTAAAGACTTTGCAAAATCGGCACAAGTTTTACAGGCAACATCTGTAAAAATATATACGATATTAGGTTTGAATGAATTTTTAATATATTTCCCCATCATTCCAGCACTAAAACTAGCTGATACGGCTAAGGAGTAAAAATTGGAAGGCATGCTATATACAGAATTTGAAGTAGCATAAGGTGACAAAACTAATGTATTCTTAAATTGATTTTTTAACAACAAAAAATCTTCTGATACTCTTGGGCCGATAACAACATCTGGATTCCAACTCTCAATTTTTTTTACAACTGGAAAAATATTTATAGCTGGGTATTTATATGTAAAAACCTTTGTTTGGTAATATATACCATAATTTTTTGCTTCATTAATACCAATTTGTACTCCATTCATATAATATTTTTGATATTGCGATGATGTCCATTTTGGAAGAGGGTTATCAAGAATTGCTATACGGATAGTTCTCGCATACAGAGAATGGGTAAAACATAAAAGCATTATAACCTGTATTTGGCCGATACATATTTTTATAAAGGTTGATCTCAACATCTATAATCCTGTAAAATATCTGTATTTAATTATTAGATAATTTATTATAGTCTAGCAAGTAAATATTATAATATATTTATTATCTATATTATAATATATTTATGAAAAATAATTTGACTTAATATCACACATATTTTAGCAGGTTAAGTAGATGAATGATACAACTAAAAATAAAAAAAGAGAAATTATAGATTATGGTTATATTTCCCAGAATTCTGAAATAGAGCCAGAATCTGTGTATACCTTTGATAGTAAAGAAAGTCAAAAATATTTTATTAATTCACGAAATAAAGCTGCTTTTTTCAAATTAGCCCCTCATTACGCTCCACAGCAACATATAACAACCTGTGGAATCGCCTCAGCAGTCATTGTTCTAAATGCTATATATGCTATTCGTAAAAAAAAGCGTCCTATGGCCTCAAATAGTCGGTTTTACAATTTAGAAGAAAATAAAATATATGCTAATTTTATATGGAATGAAAAAAATTTTTTTACAAAAACAGTAAAAGCAATAATAAACAAAAATATTATTACAGGAAAAACAAAACAGGCTGAACAATATAAACTTGGCCTTTCTCTAAGTCAATTAGCTAAAGCAATAAATCTGCATGGGGTCACCGCAAATTATTACAATATTAACCAAATATCATCTTCTTCCATTACAGATTTTAGAAACTTAGTAAAAGAAATTACAGCCAATCCACTAAAGTTTATGATAGTTAACTATCATATGAATATACAATCTCCTGATATTGACAGTGGACATTTTTCTCCAATAGCAGCCTATGACTCAGATAGTGATTGTATATTAGTCCTCGATACATGGTCTTCTTATTCTCCATGGATATGGATCAATTTACAGAAATTATATAAAAGTATGCATTCTTTAGATGGAGATCATTATAGAGGGTTCATATTAGTTGATGTATTCTAACATTACTAATAATAAATTTTACGTTTAATATTAATATTTTTCCCTATTTTTATGAATATAGGCAATAATATAAATTTCTGAATTTGATTACAGGTTTAACTCCTTTTTCTGTTGGAATACCTAATTTTTCTTTAATCATATTTAATTTTTGAACCTTTTGTTCGTCCAATTCATCAAAGTTTTGTTCAAAATATTCAGTAAAACTATCTTCTTGCCAGCACTTAAAAAAAATCTCATCATTGTTAGATTTAATAAGTAAAAATGTTTCTTTGTCGAATAAATAATATTCAATTATATTATTATCTTCAACTATTGATTCAAATAACTCTTTAAAATCTCTATTTGAAAGTAAATTATTTACATAACTATTATTATTAATAAAGAAACTATCGGTTAAAGCGTTTAAACTCAACATGATTTTATCAATAATATTTGAATGACTTGATATGTTTATATCTAGGTTGTATTTCTCAATATATAAATCAATAATTTTTGAGTTTAATGCATTGATAGCATTTGCTCTATCGTTTTCTCCAGTTAATAATACACGATTAAAAGTATATTTTTTGTTTTGTTCGCAAACAGAGTAACCATTATAGTTTAAGTTATTTAAATTGTTGTCTATAAAAACTGTGCTTATCTCGTCAGTTTTCTCATTTATTAATCTTAACTTATTAATATTAGATATGTCGAAATCAAAAGAATCATGTTTAGGATCATCAGAAAGTTCATTGTCTAATTTTACAAAAGGTTTTGGTAAATATTCTCTTGTTTTTTCACTAACTTGAACGTATGCATTAAATTCTTCAATATTATTAACAAATAGAAACTTGTATTGATTAGATACCAAATTATTTCTAAGAAATTCTAAGTACTCTAAATTATCATCGAAAAATAATACAGTTGTTTTATATTTATGAGTTGGAACTAATTTCTTGACCATAGCGCACCTATTACAACACCAAATAAATCATTTGAGTCAATTGTATAGACATTTTCTTTTCTACTAAGTGACTCACCTAAAATCATGCCAGGTTCAATAATTGACTTACAAATTATATAACTTTTATTGGAGTTAATAACAATATAATCTCCATTTTTCACTTCAATTTTTTTATTTACTAATAAAATTGTATCCTTCTGAAACATGGGATAATTATTATGAGTAATTTTTATAGCAAAATCAGTATTGCCAATTATTTTATGTATATTAATTTCTTCAAGTAATTCAACATTATCTTCATTTAAAACAGTCAAATTCTTAATCGTATCAAACAATAAATCATTAATTGCAATTTTAAAAAAATTAGCTATAGCCAATAATGTTGATATAGTCGGATTCTGGGATTGCCCATTTCTTAATTTATTAATAGTAATTTCTGCTACTCCAGTTGCTTCACTAAGTTCAGAAATAGTAACTTTATTTTTCTTCATTAAATATGATAAATTGTGAGCTAAAACAGAATCACTCATTTTATATCCATGTTTTCATAACAAATCTCAATCTGATATTATACATATTTCAAATGGAATATGTAACAATATTTTCAAATAGTGCAAAATTCATATTAAAAAAATGAGTTGGAATTAAACTAATTAAATATACTGATTAAATACTCTAAAACTATTATAGAGTGACATCTATCTAATAATACGCAAATAGCCTCTGTTTGAATGCCATGATAACTTATCTGTACATTATTTATTCACACTGAAACTCCTAAATTGGTAGTCTGGGTTAATAAATATATATTTGAATAGGATGCTATTGATAAAGTATTGATAATGTTGTATATTAAATGTAGATTGTAATGTATATTAGTTTATATTTAACAACCTTGTACTAATGTACTATTACAGTAGTACAAATACATATTAATCTATCGGGAGCGGGTTTATAAATACCATTCAATAGTGAGTAAGTATATGATATTATTATAGATTTATAGTAATAACAAGCATTTCTGGGCATAATCTGGGACAATTATTATTAAAATCATGCCAAAAATACAAGGGTATCCTATGTTTTTAGGCTAAACCCTCCAGAAAATTTATTTTATAAGTTGAATATTAGATTCACTATACTTATCTCTTTTTACACCAGACTACCATTTTGGTAGTTTGGGTGTGAAGAAGATATGTACAGATACAGATGCATGTGTCATTTACAATATTTTACCTATTGAATAGACAACTCTGCCTATTATTTTCAATTCATCTTTGCTATTAAAATGGTTTTCTGGATAAGATTCATTTTCAGAGCGAGCTATTAGTTTGCCTGTGCCTAACTCTTTAAACATTCTCCTTATAAACACTTCATTATTTACTGAAATTGCATAAATACGGTTATCAGTTATCTCTAGTTGTGAAGTGTCCACTATAATTTTTTGTCCTTCACGCAACAATGGTTTCATACTGTCGCCTTGTATTTCAAAAATACAAAGATTTTCCTCTTTACCACCGAATGTATGAATCTCATTCCTATCCACAGCATGATGACGTACTATCTCTTGTTCAAAGATTGAGCTTTTATCTGGTGACAAATGATTGCTATAGGTTGGTATATGTGCTACTTTTCCATATTCAGCAGCTCCTTCCTCAATATCCAGTTGTCCAGGGCTAAGGTTGAGTAATTGTTCAACCTTTCTAGCTACTTGAGCACCAAATAATCTATTACCATTCAAGATCATGTAATATGGAGTTGGACTAATATTATGTTTTTTTGCGAAAGCATGTACTGACCCATCAAAATGCTCTTCAATTAATTTTAAGAAATTTTTAATTCGGATTGCGCTAGTTCGTGTTTCAATGGTTTTATAGTTCATATTGACCTCATATCGATATAATTTACTATCTCATCGATGAGAGATAGTGTATAATACCGCTAGAACTTGTATAAACTTCATTGTAAAAACAAAATCCGTGGATTTTGAATCAAAATGGAGTGCATATTTAGTTCGAGCTGACAGGTGGTTAAGTTTTTGCAAGCAACATGGCCACCTGTTCCTTAAGAAGGTATTATACCATTATGAGTTAGTAAATGCTGGTAAATATTCGGTTCTTGAGATACACTATTAAAATTAATACAAAAAACTATCATTAGAATTCTAAACTAGAAATATTATTAGAAGCAGAATTATATTAGTCATTTTGTAATAATTATACATCAGATAATATTTATATCCAGGAGTTCGTATGAAATACACGATAATGGGGTTTAATCAAGCTGAGTTGCTTAGACATAAACTAACTACAGATCATGCAATAATTTTGCGCTGGTTCATTGATTTTAGAGGAACGAGTAAAATGTCCAGTATAAATATTGATAATCAAAATTATTATTGGGTTAAGTATGATTCTCTAGTAGAAAGTCTACCTATATTGCGTCTAAAAAAAGATTCCATATATAGGAAATTTAAAGATTTAGTAGAATGTAGAATATTAAAACATTACACGTTAAAAGTTGGTGGGACATTCTCATACTATGAGGTTGATGATAATTATTTAAACCTAATTTCTGATGGTGTACAAAAGTATGGAAAAGTATCCAAGTACTCGGAAGAAATTTTGGAAGGTTCGGATGAAGACCCATACTCTATGGGACAACCCTCCATAGATGATTCGGGCAAAAATCCGGAACAAATAGATTCATCTATTAGAAGATATTCCATAAGAGATATAAATAATACAGACAATAAAAATAAAAAAAGTAAAGTCCAAAATAGACAACATGATGCCCTCGATGCTAATGCATCTTCGGTGGGTGTGAATATCTCAGTTAGTAAACAGCAGGAAATAAGCCAAGTAATAAACTATTGGGAAACTAAGACCAATAAGAAGATGTCTTCTAATACTGGATTATACAAAGATATTAGCAAAGATATTGCTAAAGTACTTAAGAGTTATTCATTTGATGAATGTAAGCAGGTAATCGATTACATTATTCGTTCTTCTTGGCATATTCAAAATGGTTTTACTGATTTAAAGTCAATTTTTAGACCGTCTAAATTTGCTGAGAAGTTAGCTAAAGTACCGAAGATATATGCGGATAATAATCCTGACCTATATTCTTATGCTGGTGAATTATTAACAAGGGAGCAGATGATGCGTAAATTATCAGATGATGTTCAAGCTGGGAGATTATAGTGTCAGTAGCAATAATTAATTCAACAAATTATCGAGATTTTTTAAATTATAAGTTTGAGGGATTAACAACAGGATTTCATTATTTGGATAAAGATAAAGCAATAGGTTCTGATGATTTTGTAGTTATAGCAGGTAGTACAGGATCAGGTAAATCAACTATAGCCTTATATATGGCTTGTAATATAGCAATAAGTGGTAAGAAGGTTGTTTATTATAACCTGGAGTTAAGTGCTACTAGAGTAATGCAAATAATAATTAATCTTGGATTTAATCCAGATAAGCTGATGAAAAATTTAGTTATTATCAATGAAAGACCATTAAACATGTCAACTATTATTGGTGTAGTGTTAGGGCATCAAGCACAGGCATTATTTATTGATGTATTTAGTTGTCTATTAACTAAAGCCTCTGGTCATCGTATTCCTTTAATAACTGAAGATCTAGCGACTAAATTTAGCTATTTTCCAGAGAAATATGGTTGTGCAGTATTTGTAACTGAACAGTTGATAAAGGAAAGGATGGCATATAAAAGACCAACTGAAAATGAAATAAAAGGTGGTTCTGCTTTATGTCATAAAGCGAGCAAAATCATTTTGGTCTATCGGCATACTAAGGAGCATCTTGAGAAATTAATGCAAGATGATCTACCAAATATTGCAGCAAAAGTTACGGAATTACTGGTACGCAAAGATAGATTTGGTAGATGTAAAGAATTTATCCAGCTGTATAAATTATCCCTTGGATTTCATGGCTTAGATAGTCTAGATAATAGACAGTATTGTGATTTTGTGTTTAAAGGACGTTGATTTTAAAATGAATGGATTACTTTGTACATTAAATGATGCTGGACTCATAGTTAATCAAATTAAGTATAACCGATTTATTCGAGTAGCAACTATTGATAAAAAGAATAAGAGAAATGGTTGGTACTATACTGATGGAGACTATGCTGTGTTTGGCAATTGGGCAACTGGATTTAAATCTCACTGGCAAGATAAAAAATCAGCAAATAGTTTAAGTTATAAAACCAAAGCAGAAAAAGAATCACACTATAGAGAAATAAGGGCTAAGCAAGAAAAGCTACAGCAGGAAATGAAAGTTCAGGCAATAAAGGATATTACTAGCTCTTGGCATAAATTAACCCATAATCCAGGTATATCACCTTATTTGGCACGTAAAAAAGTCTTACTGCAGGCGGATTTTAAGTTAGATATAAATAAGAAACTAGCTATTCCCATGTTTAATGTTAATGGGGTACTCACTGGTTATCAAACCATAGATGCAAATGGTAATAAATTATTTAAGGCTAATTCACAATTAAAAGGCAGTTTTTATCCAATTAAGCCCGATTGTTTAACATTAGATAAATTAGATTTATTAATTTTATGTGAAGGTTATGCAACTGGTTCAAGCATTTATCAGGCATTAAATGAAGAACTTGATGCAGTAAATTATGGAGTTATTTGTTGTTTTTCAACGAATAACATTGATGTGGTCGCTGATGAAATAATGAATAAATTTGGTAAAAAATCATTATTTTTAATTGCAGATAATGATGAAGTTGGCTTAAAGAGTAGATTACCCAAATTTAATGTTGGTTGTGTTAATGGGCAAGATGCAAATGATATACATTGTGAATTTGGTCTTGAATCATTAGGCAGGATTATTAAACATCATATGAAAGAGTATTTAGGATGATAATCGAAATGGCATATCCAGTGAGTAATAACATTTATTACCGCAGATTTAGAAATATCACACTGTTATCCAAAACTGGACGCATATATAAACAAAGAGTGAAGCTAACTAATTTGAGGATTAAGCCTACATCTCATGATGTTACATTAAGCATAACTATACATCCGAAGCAGAAAAAAGATAGCTCAGCTTATAGCCAGATAATTGATTTAGATAATGGACTTAAATGTATTTTAGATAGCCTAATTGGAGTTGTCTATCATGATGATAAACAGGTTAAATCATTGCAAGTTAATTATGGTACAGCCAAAGTTGGTGGTGGAGTAACAGTTGTAGTTAGTAAATTTTATAGAGATAATGAAGGTAATATTATAGGGGTAGTGAGTAAAGATGCAGCATTTAATCAATAAGATTCATCATGCTGATTGCATGAATATTTTGGCACAATTGCCAGATCGGAGTATCGACCTTATTTTGGTCGATCCCGCCGTATATGACCACAAATCTTGAGTACGACATTATAGCTGCTAAAACCTTTGATTTAGACAGATGGTGGCAGGAGATTATTCGTGTGGCCAAACCAACGGCTCCGATATTAGTTTTTAGTAGCGGTAAATTTACTTATAAAATGGTGAATATAGGTTGGAAATATTTTAGATATGAGTTAATATGGGATAAGGTAAATAAAATCACTGGTACATTAGATGCTAATGTTAGACCATTATTAAATCATGAATTTGTTTTATATTTTAGTAAACAGTTTGTTCGTGGCAGTAATAAAAGCAATCTACCACGTAATGTCTATAATCATGAAGTGCTAGTATCTAGAACTGATATTAAGAGAAACCGTGGCTTAACTTTATATGGCAAAAATGGTGGTTTTGAATATAAAAAGCTTAATAATAAAAAGTATCCAAAGAGTATACTCCGCTATAACAAACCTTGTATTAAATGGACACATCCATCAGAAAAACCATTCCAATTAATTGAACGACTAATACAATTATATTCACATCCAAACAGCATTGTATTGGATACATTCTCTGGTAGTGGTGTAGTTGCCCATGCTAGTATATTAAATGATAGGAACTTTATAGCAACTGAATTGGATGCAGAGTTTCATTCAAGGTCAATTAAACGGTTAAGTGACTGCATGTTTGCAAGTCAAGTGATTAATAATAATTCTAGATTGAATAACTATGAAACATCAAACTATTTATAAAAAGTTAGGGATTAGTTATAAAAACTATACCAAGTTACGCTGTAAGTATCGCTTTTTTGCATATTTTACTGATATATTAACTCTAGATTATGTTCTTAATCTTAGTGAAGAGGTAATTAATCAAATACTACTTGATTTGCAGGAAATATTAACGAGAAGGACGGTATTACGAGGGTTAGACTTAGCCTTATTTGGGGAATTAAATTGTTTTAAAGCAGAAAACTTAGAGAATATGCGTAATTTTGCGAATACCATTACTCATTATCAATCACATAAATGGAATTATGATGATATTAATAATCCTGGAACAGATACTTCTGGAGCAGATAAATCTGGGGTAGATTATGTCAATCTATAATCAGATTAAGAGTATTTATCAAATTGGCAATATGTTAGTCCATAATGGTAAAAATATATTATTAGATAATAAAACTGCTTATGAAGTATTGCAAAGTTACTTAAATAATCGTGAAGTAGAATTACTTAATAGATATATTAATGAACAGTTTGATGGTGATATAGATAAATATAATGAGCAATTAATTACAGCAGGACGAGACAAATTAACTGGATATGATTTTGTGGTGGTAAGTAAAGAACACGGTTTGGATATTTATGTTAAAACAAATGCTAACACACGTGTTAACAAAAGTGTCAACACGCGTGTCAACATGAATGTTGTTACTAATGAGCTTAAATACCTAACTTCAACTGTTGAAGAACGTCATTTACAGAAATTATATAACTATATGCTTTATGTTGCTAATAATCAAAATATTGCTCATATGCCAGAAAAAGTTGCTAAAAAATATTTACAGGATTTAATTAGAAGTAAGAGCTTTCATATTAATGTGGCTAATATTGTATCAATCAGTAATTCCACACATGAATATTGCTTTAGTTATATACCATTAGAACAAATTAGACAGTTGAATAAGAATAATCCAACCGAAGCCTGGGATAACTTTTTACTCCAGTTTAATTTAGAGGTTGAACGTGAGTTATTTATGGCATTTGTCTATAGTATCTTTAAAGCAGATAATTTTGGTAGACAGATATTATGGTTACAAGGAGTTGGGTTAAGTGGAAAGTCTACAGTGGTTAATGTAATTGCTGATGAACTAAAACGTTATGGTGAACATTTAGTGAGAACTATAGCAGGTAGATTTAATTTTGACAAGTATGGCTTTGATGGCTTAGATCAGGCGCGCTTATCGATTGTATCGGATACTAAAGAACGAGCATTATTATCTCGTCCAGAAATATTACAAATAACTGGTAATGATTATGTCCATGTCCAAGGCAAGTTTAAGCAAGCTAAACCTATCAAAGTATTTAATAAAGTAATAGCAGTTAGTAATGTATCACCTTTTGTTAGTATCAATAAACTCCATGAAACTAGCCGTATGCTTTATTTACGCTTAGATACAGAATTATGTAAACAAAGGTTTAATCTTTGGTATGAGAAATTAAATAACAACTGGAAAGAACAATTACATAGTGAATTTAATAGCTTTTTATCGAACTGTGCAGAATATTATTATAAATATTTAGATACAGATGGTAGTTTTAAAATACCACAAATATTATGGGATAAGCTCGAAGAAAATAGTATTAGTAGTTATCGCAATGTTGTTAAAGCATTTGTAGATAATTGTTTAGAATACAGTGAAGGTAGACGTATATCTCTAAAATCAGCTCAAGAAAAGTTAAAAAAGTTTATTGGTTTAAAGACCATTACTAGTGTCCTAGCAATGGAACTATATCAAACATTAGAAACTGAAGGATATCAGATTGAAACTTTACATAATAAATCAGTAAAGATTATGGCAATAATTAATTGTCAGTTTAAGAATGAAGATCTAACGTTTGAGCAACTACAAAAGCAGCTACTGGACCAGGAACACCATAATTAGTTATGAATAGAGCGAAGAAGGAAGATTAGATATGGAAAATGAAACAATAGAACAATCTCAAGTAGAACTACAACCTATAGAACTACGCCCTGTAGAAAGTAACCAAACTATTGAAGCTAGATACCGCGATGAGTTATTGACATTTTTTAGTAGTGGGATATTTTTATTTGATACTAAACTTAGTGACACCACACTTGATGAAACTAAAATTAGTGATAATAGGACTAATACTAATCCAATCAAACTGCAAAATGCATTAATCGAATATTATTCAAACGATAAGCTCAAAAAATTAACTAAACGCCTATTTGATAAAGTAAGTAATTATCATAAATCAGAATTTGATCCACAAGTAGATAACTTGCATATAGATAGCGTTGATAATAAAGTAGCTGATATTGAAATTAGTCAACCATATCAAACTTACACCGAACAATTACAGTTTATGAATTATACAGTCATTAAAAACCTACGTGATGATTCTATCTACTTTATTATGTTGTCCCTTTTAATGCAAGAATTATTTAATACACCCAAGCAAGTAGAAAATCAAATTATTAATAATGCAGTCAATAAGATTAATGAGCGTATAGAAATTATATCGAGTGACCAGGTTATTAAAATCACTCAAGGTTTAACTATAGCTAAATGTAAGGCATTAGGCTTAAATCAATATAAGTGGCAAACCATGGAAGATGATCGAGTACGTCCAACTCATGCTGCTAATAATCAAAAGATATTTGATTGGGATAATCCTCCAGCTAAAACAGGACATCCTGGTACTGAAATTAATTGTAGATGTAAACCTGTAGTTATTGTGGACAACACTCGTGTTGGCAATATGGGTAATTTGCTTGATTTAATTTAAGTAAAAGCCAGAATTACCATTAGAATTTGATGCATGAGAAGTAATTAACTATAATGTTGTTATTATGAAACAATTAAATAAAACTAATCAAAAAGTAAAAACGGCTAATGCAACTAATACCCAGTTTAACCCTGACTACTGTCATTTATTAATTGAACATTGTGAAAGTGGCCATTCATTAGAAACCTTTGCTGGTGCTTATAATATTAGCCCAGATAAGATTGTACAGTGGGCTATGGAATATCCTAGTTTTAAAGATGCAGCAAAAATTGCTTTGACTAAGCAAATGTATTATTGGGAATGTCAATTATTAGATGGTATGCGAAGTGGTGAAAAGTCACAAATATAATGTGCCAAATTAATGATAACCAGTTTTAAGAATGTAACTGAAAATAAGATTCGCGATAGCTTATATGATGATTATAAAGAACAAAAGAATGAAAAGATAAGAACTAGTGATATGGACTTAGCTAAGGAATTACAAGCAAAATTGACTAAATTAGGTAATCTATAGAGGATTATGAATAACATGAGCGCACCAGATCGAGATACCCAATTAGCCAGACGTATATATAGATTACCTACACCATATAAAAGTGTAATTCTACAATTAATTGCTAAGTGTGAAGATTTATCTACTGAATATTGTATAAAACAGCATATAAATAATGGTTTAAGTATGATTGCGTCTTGCACGGTAGATTCTGGTTATCAAAAGCTGCCTAAAGTTAAAACTAAATATTATTTCATTGATAAACAATCACAATCTAAACTAAGTATTGAACAAATGGCAAAGAAGTTCAATAAATCTACTAAAACTATTTATTATTGGATATATAGTAAATATAAAGAATTATTTAATAATTATGAGGTGATAAGAGAATGACTAATGTAAATGCACAACAAACAACATCATCCCCAATATTAGGCACACCATTATTATATCAAGTGAATCAAAATACCATTGGTCACGCGGTTGCAATACAAAATAATAATATCCATACTTTAGCAATACAAGGAGCTAACTTTGGTGGTGGTACTGTTGCTGTTGAATGGTCATTAGATGCTATTACTTGGAATCCATTGTTGGCTGCCGATAGTAAACCATTAGCCTTGACTCAGAGCTGTTTGGTCAGTGGCCTATCATTTAATGGTATTTATTTACGTGCAAGTTTAGCTGGTAGTGCTGAGGCAAAAGATATAACGGTTACCATTAGTTAAATTAGCTAATTATTAACGTGAGTTTTAACATAAGTTAATTAATTTTATAATCTACATACTACACTACTATATACATACATTATGCAGCAGATCAAATTAATTCTAGAAAAAATCAAGAATGGTGGTGCTAATCAAACCGAGATTGAACTAGCTAATAACTGGTTGCTGCTGCAAAGAATCAATAACTTTAGTAATTATTGCAAATTCATGATACCTGAATTTGATTGGCAATGGTATCATGATATTATTATGAATAAAATACAGCAATTAATTGATAGTGGTCGTGGTAATTTGATTATTGAACTTCCTCCTCAACATGGTAAAACGGCAATTGCTGGTATATTACTAACAAGTTATATATTTGGCCGCTTTCCAGAGAAAAGATTAGTCTATGCCACCTATAATGAAGAGCGAGCCAAAGATGTAGTGCAAAATGAAATACTCCCGCTTATTATGTCAGATAGGTATTCTGAAGTATTTCCGAATAGTAAAATAAAATGGAATGTTGATGAAGAACTAGATAGTAAAATTAAGAAAAAGAAAGAAGCCACTGCTTTAGGTTTTAGTAATGTTAATTCCAACCGTGGTGGCTTTAAAGCTGCTGGACGTAGAACTATGCTAACTGGTAAACCTGCACATTTACTGATTATCGATGATTATTTTAAGGATGATTCAGAAGCATTTAGTCCTAAAATAAGGGATCAAGTATGGAACTGGTATGCAACTACAGCCCGAACCAGACAACAAACCAATACGATTAAAATAGTATTTGCTACACGTTGGCATAGTGATGATCTAATTGGCCGTATCAAAAAAGAAAATGAGCTAAACCAAGATGAAGCTGATTATATCAAGTGGGAGATTTTAACATTTCCTGCATTAAAAGAAGCTCACCATGCTAATTATGATTATGATAAACGTAGTGTTGGTGAATATTTGGATATTAATAAGAGACATCTATATGCTGAATTTAAAACCGATATAAGAGCCTGGAAAGCCTTATGTCAACAAGAACCATTAGATGAAAAAGGTTTAATCTTCCAGCGCGATTATTTCCATCAGTATGAAACCTTACCTGAAATACAGCAAGTATATATTTCAATAGATACTAATTTTACTAAAACAGCTAAGCATGGTGATGATTGTGGTATTACACTATGGGGGATTAATAACCATCGGTATTATCTACTAGATTTTTATAATGCCAAGTATAACTTTATTGAACTAAAAAATAAGGTAGTTGAACTAATAAGAATATATCCTAATTATACTGGCATATTAGTTGAACTAAAAGCCAATGGTGCAGCATTAGTTGATGAACTTAATCAATACTTCCCACGAGTATATGGCATTGACCCAGCAAATAAAAGTAAACTCCAACGTGCACAATATGTATTAGATGAATTTGTTAATAGTCGGGTTTTTGTGCCAACAAAAAGATTGAATCCTAGAATTGATATTTTTATTGAACAGTTATGTCAATTTACTGGACAAAAAGATGGAGTTGATGATTTAGTCGATAGTACCACTATGTTTTTAGGTTATGTAAAACATAATATTATTAAACTACCAAGTCTGGATAGTTTAGAAAAATTAGCCATTCCTAATTTAGCCAATAAGATATTTGGTAGATCAAGTTTTAATCGCATTAATACTCTCAATAATCAGTTTAGGTTGCCAAGATGGTAAATAAGAAGAGATCTAATAAAGTAAGTAATAAAGAACAAAAACCACCACTAAAAGTAAATGACATTCGTAAATTTGGTATTAAACAAAAGCAGCCTAATAATCTAAATAACATTAATAAAACCTTGCAGAATTTCCAAGATATAATCTTTGATATGATGCCTGAATTAGATAGCACCCAAAAAGATGCACTAGCTACAGCAATACCGTATATGTATAATGTGGTTGGAGATTTTATAACTAATCCATCTTCAGTTAGTATTAGTACCTTTCAAAGAATGGCATATACTGATCCAATTATTGCAAATGGATTAGAAATCAATAGTGCATTAGTTGCGCGTAGTATTGGGGATTATTACCATGAGAATGAAAAAATACAAGAATTAGTGAGATATAATCTTAAACATCTAAAAGGTGGCTTACAGGGATTAATTAAAGAAATGCTAACTGCAATGTGGGCAGGATACTTTATTGGTGAGAAAGTAGTTGATAAAGAAGCATTAAGGAAAACTGGTAAATATTTAATTAGCCATGTAACACAAATGCCACCAATTACTACTATATTTGCGGTAGATGAACAAGGCAATATTAAAGAGCGTAATGGAGTATTTCAGTATATCATTAATTCATATCAACCTGGCTATCAGAATATGCATATGCAAACTAATCAACTAGTTGGAATTGACCCATTAGCTTCCCTTGGGGATTTAGATTATCCAGCACGACAACCATATATACAATTATTTGGTTTAGTAGAAATACCACGAGATAAGTGTATACATTTTATAAATCGTAGTATTGATAATTTTAATAATCCCTATGGTCGAAGTATATTAAGACGAATCTATAATATTTATCTACTTAAATATGGTATTCAGCAATTTATGGCACTTGCATTACAATTTAGAGCATTTCCACAGATGGTAATCTATACTGATGGACAACAGCAAATTCAAGATGATAATGGTAATGTTACTACTAGCTATGATGTGGGACTACAAGTCGCTGAACAAAGAGAAGGTACTGGTACATTTGTCTTACCGGGAATGAAAGGTACATCCTTTGATGTGCAGGCAGTTGATGTGACTGGTGAACTTCAGGTATTTATCCAAATATTACAATTTTATGACCAGGAGATATACAAGGGCTTAGGTATACCTCCTAGTATGTTTGATAGCGGTGGTGGCTCATATTCCATGGGTTATATGCATGATAGCTTACACAGTAAAGTACTAGGTGGCATAATTGATGAAGTAACTAGTTGCCTAATTAATCAATTGGTTGCAGATATTATTGATAAAAATTTCAATGCTTCTGAATATGATAATTATGGAATGTTTAAAGAACGTACTCTTACCTTAGATGATAAGCTCAAATTTGCTAAATTATTTGAAACAGCAAGAAATGCTGGGATTTGCAGCACTCAACTTATGGATGATCTAAATCGTATGCGTGAGGTATTGGATTTCAGTTATACAGACAAGCCTATACCACAGGATGCAGTTAATCAAGTTCAAAATAATAATTCAACTGATAAAAATACCAATATGCGTGAAATCAAGCAGTATACCGAAACTCCATATTCTCACTGGGATTAAGCATTCTAAGTTTTTTTTGTTATTACGCTCATAAACGCAAATTCAAAGATGAAACGCAACGAAAATTTGGTTAAAAAATAGGCCTCGAAAAAAATAAATATAATAAATTTTAATTTATTTTGTTTGTTTTTTTTTGAGGAGGCAAGCGAAGCGCGGCAGTGTAGATTAAATATAGAAGGGTAAGTGTTTAGTTTATAATCTCGTTAAGAAACCAAACTTAATGAGGACTATATATGGCTAAACATCTTACCCAGGCTCAAAGATACTATATCTGCTTACAAATTGCAAATAATTTTACACAAACTAGTATTGCCAAAGCATTAGGGGTGAATAAATCTACAGTATCTAGAGAAATCAAGCGTAATCAACGAAATAAAAATGACTATGATTCAGACTATGCACATAAAAATGCGATGTTAAATCGATCTCATGCTAGTAGTTCAAAAGCGTTCAAAATGTTTACTCCACGTATTAAGCAATACATAGAAGAGAAACTAGAAAGCAAATGGTCTCCCGAACAAATTAGTGGTAGGATGAAGATAGATCTGAAAAAGCAAATTAGCCATGAAACTATTTACAAATATATTAAACACGATAAAGCTAATGGAGGTAAGCTATATAAGCTATTATCCCATCAAGGCAAGAAATATAGATATGGTACTACTAATACTAGCAATATTATATGGCGTATTGATATTAGTAAGCGTCCAAACATTGTTGATAAAAAAAGTCGCATAGGGGACTTTGAAGTAGATACTATCGTGACTAAGAAAAACACTGGGACTGTTTGTTTGTTCACTATGGTTGATCGTCGAAGCAAGTTAACTTTTATTCGAAAAGTTGAGGACAGATATTCTCATTCAATAAGAGAAACAATCGAAGATATTTACTTAAATACTACAATTCCAATTAAAACCATCACCTCAGATAACGGCCCTGAGTTTGCTGAGCATCAAGCTATTAGCACAAACATATCATGTGGCTTCTATTTTGCTAGGCCTTATCGTTCTTGTGATAGAGGATTAAACGAGCATACTAACGGATTAATACGAAAATATATACCTAAAGGAACTGATCTTGGTACAATCACTGATGAGCAAATTAAACAAATTGAAAATGACCTAAATAATAGGCCTAGAAAAGCTCTAAATTTTAAAACACCTAATGAGGTTATTGCTAAATACTTACAACGTATTTCACTTAATCTAACACGCAACAAAAAATTCTCTGTTGCGTTTCATGCTTGAATGGGCCGTGCCGCTCCCCAAATTTACGAATTTTATATTATTAATTATATTATAATAATTACTGTACTGCTGCACATTTGTTTTCATGGAACTAAAAATGATACACGGATCACACCTTTATTTCTCAGGATTAGCTACTGCTAGAGCCAAAGATACGTCAACTGATTTAGAGATCAAACTAAAACAATTAGAAAAAGGCATATTCTCTAACTTAGGTAAAAGTGCAAAGATATCTATAAAAGCAGCAGATTTTAAGAGTTATTTAAAAGATAGCTTAGCATTTAGTAAAAACACAACCATAAATAGTATAAAATCTCAACTAGAACAAAAAATATCAGCTATGATAGAGAAAAAGTGTGACACAACTGCCAAGCTGAATGCATTCAGGCTGTTGATAAAAGCTATACAAGAGGGGGTAAATGCAGATGGAAATTATAATAAACTATTTGGAAAGATAAATAGCGAAAGCGATTTGCAAAATTATTATGACGGTGGTATAGACAAGGATTTTTTCAATGAAATATCATCTGATGATTTTTATAAAGATATACGTATTGAATTAGCTATTATTTGCTCACATCAAAAAGGACTGTTACCGTTTACTCCTCCTACAACAAGGTTTTCATTTACAGGCGGTACCAATTATACAAACACAGCTGAAAAGTTGAGAAAATTAATTAACAAAAAACAAATTAAATTAAATACAATTTCAATTTCTACTCCTGATTTTACATCTATTCATAAAAAAAATGATAATTTGGAAAAAAATTATGAATATAATTCTTCTGTTACCAGAGAAATTAATAGCAGTGGGAATATAGAATATAAATTAGATGGGGTAACATACACTACAAGAGGAAAGTTCGCTCCTTCAGATAGGAATATTGGTAAAGGTAATGTTGGTGAAGTTAAAAGCCAGAGGTTACCATATAAAAATCTAACGGCTACAAAAAAATTTTCAACTGAACATAAATATCATCCTAGAATGAATGTCTATTTTAATCGTATGATAAAGTCTGTTAGAGATTTGGGGATACAAGAAAGAGTAATACCACCTTTATACTTAAAAGCCAAATCTCAGACTAATTCTGGGGAAATTTCTTATAAATCAGTAGCGCCATTAATTATTAAGGTTAAAGATGCTAATGATCGTATTAAAGATATTCCAAATTCAGCATTTAGACAAGCCGCAGATGATATATGGCAGTTACAAAAATTAGGTTTCAAAATGTCAGACGCACATCTAGGAAATTATTTATATAACTCTGAACGCAAGCATTTGATTAGAATTGATTTAGACAATGACATGCTACTAAAACGAGATGAGGTGGTAACAGATGATGGTATAGATAACGAACCTGTAGAAAAAAATATTAGTAGAGCGCAAGCATATAATTTCTGGTTATTTGTAAGAGATATTGCTAGGGTTAGATCTGAAAAATATCCTAACATATTTAATAGTCTAGGGCATGCATTAAATGGTATTGTTAAAGATGAATATATACAAAAATTTTTTGTTAGACAAAATATTGATGAACTTGTTTTATGGGCTAGTACAAATAATTATAGTGATTTATTTCTAGAGTAATAATATTGTTAGACTCCTGCCGTAAAAGGTAGAGAGAGGGCGGAAGAAATTTTGTGTAAATGATTTTTTACCCCCTGTTAATTTTGGAAATGTCTAAGTCAAATAATAATAAATTGATTTAGAGCCATTTGCCAATTAGGGATGGGCATGGTCCATTTTTTAGAACAATTCTGAAGTGTCAAGTATAACATTTTAAATACGGAATTGTCACTAGGAAATGATTTTTTATTTTTAATAATTTTGCGAATGCTTGAATTTACAGACTCTATAGCATTCGTGGTATATATGGCTTTTCTAATAAAATCAGGAAATCGGAAGAAATTAGATAAATATTGCCATTTATCTCGCCATAATTTAATAGATGCCGGATATTTATCAGTCCATGTCAATTCAAGTTCATCCAAAGCCATTTCAGCTTCTTCAATGGTTTTAGCGCCGTAGACATTTTTTAATTGTGCAGCAAAAATCTTTTTATCTATAAGGGTAGCAAGCAGAATGGTGCGTAAATATACGCTAAGAGTTCAAAAAAACGACCGTTAAATTTAACCAGGTACATTTTCTGAACTTTTGGGGTTAAATAGCTAGTTTTTGGGTAAAAATACTGGTTCACTTAATCTAAAATAACGTTTAATAATAACTAATGAGTTTTCTGAACCATAAAAATATTATGTATAACAGTCTGACTTAATTAGTAAATTTTCC
>JBKDHQ010000098.1:0-20243 GCA_046336365.1 Neisseriaceae bacterium | reverse complement strand
AAATTTACTTAATAATCGTCCTAGAAAAACGCTTAAATTTAGAACGCCAAACGAGGTTATAACCAAATATTTACAACGAGTTTCAAAGAATTCTTTACTCAGTCAACAACTATGCTGTCGCGTTTCATCGTTTAATCCAGGTTTTCAAATTAAAGAATGGTTTGCAAAAAGTCTTCTTGATGAGTCTGTAACTTGTGTATCTAGCTATGTGAAAAACTTTATCACTGATTCTTCGGCAAATGGCGGTCTAGAGATAGATTTTAACGATATCACATTTAAGTCTAGACAAATAGATGATAAATTAAGCAAGGCCCCAGGTAATTCTGATTTTAATCCTGATCTAGAAATAATATTTAATTATTTTTTATCAAGTACTTCAAATACAGTTATAATAACCCATCTTCCAACAGATGGGACGTGCTTAACTTCAAAAGAGGAAAATTTAAAAATAATTAGCAACATTTTTTGTGAAGGAGAATTATTAGTAAGAGCCATATGTCATAAAGAGCTAGAAAATCGGCTTGTAAACGGTGATAATCCTTTAGATCATACTGGTAACGATTATAAATATTTAAGCACAAGTTTATTGCCCGCTGCAGACTCCTTATATGGTATGAATTTATTTTGTAGTGACCCCATTGCTATACTTATTGATCATAGGGGTGCTAAAGTTGATACTATTGGTAGCATGAAAAAAGAACCACATATGGTCGGACTTTATAAACAGAATGCTGTTACAAAGTCTATTATGACTAGATCTAGTAAGATAAGCAGTTCACATGCTAATTCTATCAAAGATTTATCTGATAAAATTTCTAAAGAAGCAAAAAAACAGCAAGGTACTATCGGCAATAGCGAGGTACTTTGGGTAGGTCTTGAACCAGAGCGAATAAAAGGTATTTGCATTAGAATTCAGCACGGTCGTTTACCGTCAAAAGATAATATTAATAAACTTCTAAATATAATGAAACAAAAAGATTTTGCAGATAGAGGCCAACTTCATACTATTTATCCAGTTTTTTTCTATCATGAAAACAGCCCACATAAGTTAATCCAAATATTTATTGATGATAGCACAACCTTAGATGATGTTGAAGGTCAATTACTTGTTGCATTATTTCCAAATACTCAATGTATAACAAAGTCCACAAATTTTGATGCTTCACAAAATACTATATCTCACTCTGTTACATCTACCAGTAAATATTCTATAACTGATAAAGGTCATTTTGAGAAACTAATCAGAATTATGGAAGAATTTTATTCAAGACCTAATGAAAAGGGCTCTGCTTTTCCTATTGCTGCATTAATTGACAAATTATGTGATTCAGATATAGGTCATATACGTATGAGCATAATTAGAAGATTTCTGATTAAAATGCTTAAAACACCTAGCCAAAATTCTGATATTTTGCCTTTAGTTAAACAAATGCTTGCTATTATTGACTTAGATGATATTAATTGTAATTTAGCAAATAGTGGCTATAGACAGCTTTCTAAGAAAGCCTGTGATGCTTTAACCTCTGAAAATTGCTCATATATGGTTAGACGTCAACTAGCATATGTAACTAATAGAGCTAATATAGCTCAACCTCTAACAACAGATGAGGTGGAAGATATTATTAATTTTATTAACGATAAAACTATTAATGTAATTCCAAAAGCATTATATAAATTTAGCTCGAAAGAAAGATGGACAGATGGATTTGATTATTTAGCCATTGATTTTTATGAACGCTTAAGAAAACTTGATTCACATTTTGCTTTTACTGGAGATTTTACTGCAGCAAAAATTATTAAAATTGACGAAGTAAAGCAACTGGCAAATCAAGTATTGGCTATAGAATTTCCTTAACATATATTGCTAAGGTAAAGTAGTTTAAGATTAAAATTATAACAATGAGTAGTAATTTATTTATGTTTTATAGTCAGAACTTATTAGTTTATTAAAGCCACTATTAAATATAATTAATATGTGGGCTTGGGATATTAGAAAATATACGGCTTAAAGTTAATTCAGCAGCAGTTTCAACTGCTGCTGCCATTTCATTGATTTTCTGTTATTAACTAAGGAAAAATTATATTAGAAATCTATTATGCAGAGGTTTCTATGTTATAATTTCTCCCTTAACCAATGAATCATATGAGAATTAAATGCAAAAGAAATCTCCACGCCACCTAGCTCGAAGTCTTGCTGTACAAGGCATTTATTCAATCAAATTAAATCAATGTGGCATATCTGAAATAGAAGATTTCCTTAGTCAAGCAAATAGCTCTGTATTTAAACGAGCAAACTATGAACTTATGCACGACTTAATCGAGCAGACCCTTAATAATTTTTCTGCTAATTTAGAGCGTTATACTCCATATCTCAATAGAAGTATTGATGAAATCAACTTAATTGAACAAGTTATTCTTGCTGTTGCCTCAACTGAATTATTAAATAGTCTGAATGTGCCTGCAATGGTAGTTATTAATGAAGCGGTGGAATTAGCTAAATTATATGGAGCAGAAGAATCATATAAGTTTATCAATGGTCTTGTTGATAAACTTGCCCATGAAGTACGCAAAAACGAGATGAAGAAGAGCTAATTACAGCGTATATGTACAAAATTTTCTATAATTTGCATTCCATACTCAGTCAAAATTGATTCAGGGTGAAACTGCACACCAAACACTGGATATTTCTTATGTTCAATTGCCATAACTTCATTGTCTAAGCTTGTAGCTGTAACTATAATATCCAAATCATTCTCCACTTTATCTATGATTAAAGAGTGGTAGCGCCCAACAGATATTGCTTCTGGGATTCCCATAAAAAGTTGGCTCTTGATATGAGATATAATACTTGCCTTACCATGCATTGGGGATTTTGCAAAAGTAACCTTTGCTCCAAACACTTGACCAATAGCCTGATGTCCAAGACACACCCCCAAAATCGGAATAGTATTATAAAACGCTGTGATTACTTCAAGAGAAATACCAGATTTATCAGGATTACATGGTCCTGGAGATATTACTATATGGGATGGGTTTAATTGTTTAATTTCTTCAATTGTTATTGCATTATTACGGATAACTAGCGTATCATGTCCAGTATTTTCTATATATCTTGCTAGATTAAAAACAAATGAATCAAAATTATCAATAACAAGTATCATATATAATCAACTAAAAAGTAATATTATTTTCTATTAAATATTTCATTTATTTTTTGCGCTTTAAGTAAAGTCTCTTGATATTCTCTAACAGGGTCAGAGTCTAACGTAATTGCGCCACCACTATAAAAACGCATATCAGTACCATTTTTTATAATGGTTCTAATTGCGATCGATAAATCAAGATTCCCATTTAGGCTAAAATAGCCAATACTTCCACAATATACGCCACGCTTTGTTGGTTCTAATTCTTCAATAATTTGCATGGCTCGTATCTTAGGTGCACCAGTAATAGACCCCCCCGGAAAAGCTGCCTTTATAATATCAAATATAGAAACAGATTCTTTAAGTTCACCTTCTATTACTGATACTAAATGATGAATATTTGTAAATGGTTCAACATCACATAACTTAGTAACTTTCACACTATCCTTTTTACATATCTTTGATAAATCATTTCTCATCAAATCCACAATCATAATATTTTCTGCATGATCCTTTTCACTATGTTGAAGTTTCTTAGCTAAATTTAGATCTTCTTTAGGATCAGCACTACGCCTAATTGTCCCCTTGATAGGTCTTGTCTCAACTTTTCTACTGTGTATCGATAAAAAGCGCTCTGGAGATGCAGACATAATTACTAATGAACCTAGATTAATATATGAAGAAAAAGGCGCTGAATTAATATATCTAAGTTTCTTATATAGTTCTTTACATGGATAATCATTAATAACTTCCGTACTAAAACATTGTGCCAAATTTACCTCAAATATATCACCATCACGAATATATTTTATTGCGCGGTTTATTATATTTATATATTGTTGCTGTGTAAAGTTAGATTTAAAGTAGACTTTTGGAATTTCAATAGTTTTTGTAGGAAGTTGATGTACATTACAATTATTATAGATTTGTTCTAAAGCTTTAAATTGGTCAAGGTAAGGTAAATCATAGCCATAAATTTCAGATGTTATTATATAAGTGTCTTGTTTAAATAAATCAAAGATAAACGCTTGATTATATAACCCAAAATAAAAATCATCTACAATTTTATGAATATCTTCAGAAATAAATTCAATTTTTTTGGATAAATCATAGCTTAAAAATCCAACTAATCCACCGGTAAATGGTAAATGCTGATAATTTTGCTGAAGTATAGATTGATTATATGCAAATAATTGTTTCCAGTAACTAATATGCTTTTCAATATTAGCTGAAGGATGAAATATCTCTACGGGGTTTATAACAATTACACTATATCGACCATAGTGCTCATGAAGCATGCTGCTGTCTAAAAATATAGTATATTTCTTATCAGCAACATAATCAAAAATGACTTGTGGCTCGACATACTCTAGTTTTTTGACTAATATTTGCACTTATACTCTTTCAGACTCAAAGTCCCTGTCTGTTGCCAAGCTCCTCGCCAACTAGTAGTAAGCGACGTCGCTTGTCGCCTCCATGGAACTTGAATCTGTTCGTCGAGTATAGCTTCAAAATAATTCAAGCAATAAGGCCTTACTGTGTAATTAAGTGAATAGTTATTCCACGTTTATTCCACTGTTCAATTTCTTCGTTTATGGAATATAATGACAATAGATTTTGTCTTATCCACTCATTATTAATAGAAAGATAACAACTTGACTTTGATTTTGCAATAACATTAATTAGCGAGTTATTAAAGCCTTGTCGGTTACGATTGAAAATAACAGATAACCTAAACGACAATACCATATATAGCCATTTAATTTCTATATCGCGTCTATGTTCTAGACCATTAAGTGCTTTATTTAAGTTACCTCTATGGGTACGTACTAAATCAGATAGAATACTTTGTTCTGGCTTAGAAAAACCGGCTAAATCAGAATTATATAAGATATAAGAACCATGTTTATGGTAATCGTTATGTGAAATACTAAGCCCAATTTCATATAATTCTGTTGCCCACTGTAATAATTTCCCATATTCATAATCCAATGGCTCTTGGACCATCAGATTATTATAAATCTGCATAGAAGTTTCACAAACCCGATCGGACTGTTGAATATCAATATTATAAAACTCTTTTAACCTCTCAATTGTACTAATTCTTAGATCTTGATCTGTGTTACGACCAAGCAAATCATACATTACACCTTCACGTAAAGCACCATCTGCAATAGTCATATCATTAATATCCAATTTTTCCATTATAGCGATCATAATCGATAAGCCACCAGCTATTACCGGGCGTCTATCCTCCTTCAGATTACCTAAGTTTAACTTTTTGATATTTTTTGCTTTAATGAATTGCTTTTTTAATTTATATAACCCGTCTAAAGTTATCTTATTACTATACCCATTTTCAACACAAAGATCATAAAGCGCACGAGCTGTACCTGAAGTTCCAATTGCTAATAACCAATCATGTTTGGCAAATAAATATTCCATTGCCTGAATTTTGCTTTGAGCAGCAAATATCGCATTACTAAAATTAGTCTCAGTTAGTTCGCCATTTGTAAAAAATTTACTACTAAATGACACACATCCCATCGTTACACTTTCCATTATTTCTGGATCATATCCCCTACCAATTATAAATTCTGTTGATCCACCACCGATGTCAATAACTAATCTTTTCTCCTTACTATATGCAAGAGAATGTGCCGCACCTATATAAATTAACCGTGCTTCCTCAACACCAGAAATAATTTCTATATCAAAACCTAATACCTTGTTTGCTTCTTTGATAAATTTTATGGAATTTTTTGCAACTCTTAGTGTACTAGTTGCAACCACCCTTACTTGATCTTGATGAAATCCACTCAGTCTTTCTTTAAAACGGGATAATGCAGCCAAAGCAGCTTGCATTGCTTCATCTGAAAGATTGTTATTTGCATCTAACCCTCCAGCTAGCCGTACTGTTTCTTTAATTTGATCTATTGGATGTAATACATTTTTATCTGTTACTTTAGCAATTAATAGTCTAAAACTATTTGACCCCAAATCTACTGTAGCTAAATAATTATTACTTTGCACACAATTATCCTTTTATAAGCTCAACATTACCATCAGCTTTAGCAAGCAATAAAATATCTGCAGATCGTTTAGCACATATTCCATTAGCTACAACACCTTCTATATTATTGATTTTCTCTTCCAGCTCCATAGGCTTTTGTATATCAAGATTATAAATATCTAAAATCCAGTTACCATTATCAGTTACAACATCCTGCCTCCAATCCGGAGTTCCGCCTAGCTTTAATATCTCACGAGCCACATAACTACGTGCCATTGGTATTACTTCAACAGGTAGTGGAAACTGCCCCAGCTTAACTACATATTTTGACTCATCTGCAATACAAATAAATTTAAGGGAACAACTTGCTACTATTTTCTCACGCGTTAGAGCAGCACCTCCACCTTTAATCATTTCTAGATAATGATTAATTTCATCTGCACCATCAATGTAAACATCAACTTTACCTACACTATTTAAATCAAAAACTGGAATTTTATATTGTTTTAATAATTCTTCTGTTTTTTTTGAACTAGCAACAGCTCCTTTAATATCAAAGCGCATATTGGCCAATTGTTCAATAAAATATCTAACTGTACTTCCAGTGCCAACACCTACAACCATACTTTCACTTACAGATTTTATAGCTGTTTCTCCGGCTAACTTCTTCATTTGATCTTGATTAAGCATGATATACTCCCTCATCTATAAATTGTTTTATTGACTTTAACAATCCATTTTTATCTAAACCACATAACTCTAATAATACTTGTGGATCCCCATGTTCAATAAATTGATCAGGTAGGCCTAAATTTAATATTTTACAATTAATACAACCAAGATTTTGAGCAAGTTGTAAACAACTACTACCAGCTCCTCCTATAACTACATTTTCTTCTATAGTTATAACATATCTATGTGTCGAATAAATATCTTTTATTAACTCAACATCTAATGGCTTTACAAAGCGCATATTACAAACCGTAGCATCTAAGTCATTACCAACTTCCAAAGCTGTATAAAGCAAAGAACCAAAACATAAAATTGCAATATCTTTACCTTGACGAATCATCTCTCCTCTACCAATGGGTAAAATCTCCATTTTCCCCTCAATATCAATACCAATTCCATTACCTCGTGGATAACGAACAGTGCATGGAAGATTAGTTTTATAAGCTGTCCATAACATTTTATAACACTCATTTTCATTAGTAGGTACCATTATAACCATATTTGGAATACAATTTAAATATGATATATCAAAAGCTCCTATATGAGTAGCTCCGTCTGCACCAACAATACCAGCTCGATCAATTGCAAACATAACTGGTAGATTTTGTATGGCAACATCGTGAATTAATTGATCATATCCTCGTTGTAAGAATGTAGAATAAATGGCAACAATTGGTTTGACACCTTGAGTTGCAATACCAGCTGCAAAAGTGATTGCATGCTGTTCAGCTATACCAACATCAAAAAACTTATCTGGATAATTTTTAGCAAATTCTACCATTCCAGAACCTTCACGCATAGCTGGTGTAATTGCTACAAAATCAGTTTCAGTAACAGCCATGTCACAAAGCCATTTACCAAAAACTTGAGTATACGTAAGTTTTGCACTAGGTTTAGCACCTACAACCCCTTCTGCACGATTAAACTTGCTAACTCCGTGATAACCAATGGGATTATTTTCTGCAAGTTTATATCCCTGACCTTTCTTAGTAACAACATGCAAAAATTGCGGCCCAGATAACTTCTTAATTTGCTGCAATGTATCAATAAGTTCATCTATATCATGTCCATCTATTGGTCCAATATAGTTAAAGCCAAATTCTTCAAACATAGTGCTTGGCATAACCATACCTTTGACATGTTCTTCAACTTTATGCGCAAGCTTCTGCATAATTGGCATCAAACTTAGTGCTTTATTTGCAGTTTGTTTAACTGAATTATAAAATCTACTTGCAAGAATTTTAGATAAATACTGACTCATTGCTCCAACATTTTCTGATATAGACATTTCATTATCATTAAGAACTACCAGTATATCTGATTTTAACCAACCAGCATTATTTAGTCCTTCAAACGCCAAACCAGCAGTCATGGAGCCATCACCTATAATAGCAACAGATTTATAGTCTAAACCTTGTAGTTTATTTGCAACTGCCATTCCTAATGCAGCAGAAATTGAAGTTGAAGAATGACCAACACCAAACGCATCATAAATACTTTCATCACGTTTAGGAAAACCAGATAGACCTCCAAATTGTCTAAGTGAATCCATCTGCTCACGCCTACCAGTTAGAATTTTATGTGAATAAGACTGATGGCCAACATCCCATACTAATAGATCATTTGGAGTGTTGTAAACATAGTGAAGTGCAATAGTTAATTCTATGCTTCCTAAATTTGATGCTAAGTGCCCTCCAGTTTTACTTATAGTATCTATAATAAATTCGCGCAATTCTTGCGATAACGCATAAAGCTTATTTCGCTCCAATTCACGTAAATCTTCTGGAGAATTAATTTGTTCTAATATAGGATAGTGCATAATACTTTATCTCAATATCTTATTGATGACGCTTATAAACTAAATCTGTTAAATATAGCAAGAATTCAGGATCATGACGCCGGTTTAGACTTTCTACAATATTTTTATAAATTGATTCTGCATAATTATAAGCTTCTTTTAAACCCATAATCGTTACATAAGTAGCTTTGTTGGAATTTTGATCTTTTTTTGCAGTTTTACCCAATACTTCTGTACTACTAGTTACATCAATAATATCGTCAATCACTTGAAATAATATTCCTAATTGTAACGAAACTAAAGATAATTCATCATAAATATCTTGATTAATTTGGGCTGTACACAAATAGCCAGCTAAAACTGACGCTTTTATCAATGAACCTGTTTTTAAAATATGCATCTGCAATAAGGATGACTTGGTAACTTCCATGCCTGTACTTAATAAATCTATTGCTTGCCCACCAGCCATCCCATCTACACCTGAAGCTTTGGCAATTAAATTAATTATTTGTAACTTTCTTTGCGGAAGTAGACTCAACCCATCAGCACTTAATAGTTCAAAAGCCAAGCTCTGAAGTGCATCTCCAGAAAGAATCGCCATTGCTTCCGTAAATTGCTTGTGGCATGTCGGTTTACCACGGCGTAAATCATCATTATCCATTGCCGGCAAATCATCATGTATTAAAGAATAACAATGGATCAACTCAATAGCGCTACCAACATCGATTAAAGTATCTTCATTAGCACCATACATCCTTCCGCAAGCAATGGTTAAAAGTGGTCTAATCCTTTTACCACCATTTAAGCTAGAATAAGCCATTGCTTCAAGCAATAACTTCGCATCAACCTGTTTATTTAGAATTATTGCTAATTTATTTTCAATTTTGGTTAGTAATTCTTCATGAAAAATTTTAGGATTCATTAACAGAAAAATCTTTCAATGTATCACTTTCAGGATCTAAAATCTTAATTTTTTGTTCTGCTTCATGTAACTTCGATTGACAAAACTTAATTAAAGACACTCCATGTTGATATCTATTAAGAGCCATGTCTAGAGCAATTTCGTTGTTTTCCATTTCTCCAACAATTGACTCTAATTCAGAAATTGCCTCTTCAAAGGTCATCTTATTTATTTCTTCCACAATAACCACCATTTTTATAAAAATATAAACTAATACTTTAAGATCCACTAATTAGTTTTTTAATGTATCTATTTAAAATTAACACAACTATAAATGCCAAAATACTTATTATAAAATATTTCAAAAATGCATGTATATAGTTTATCTCAATTTCCAATAATGAATGTTTTTCAGATATAGTAGCATCTCCTGCTAATATTCCAGCTAACTTACCTCCAAAACCAATTGATAATAATGAAATTCCCATCATAGCAGAACTAAATCGAGGAGGTACTAATGTAGTAACCATAGATAAACTTGTAGGAGATAAACCTAATTCACCTATTGCTATTAATAAATAAGCAACGATAATAACTATAGGATTTATATACTGGGGAGTTTTACTTGCATAGCACAATCCAATTGTTATGAATAAAAATCCTAATGCATTAAACAGAAACCCTATGCTAAAACGAGTAGGAACTGATATATTAACTCCGCGACTTTGAAAATATTTCCATACAGCATTAATAACAGGCCCAAACAAAATTATACCAAGTGATTCTATCGCTGGAAAAACACTAGAGGGAACGCCGAATTTACCAGCACGCTCGATACATAAGCTTATTGTAAAAAACTGCTGAAAATATATACCCCAATAAAACACCGATAAAATAATTAAAAGTAAGAAAGCAATTAGCTTTCTTCTATGTAGCCCATGATTATTTATAATAGTATAAATTAAAAATAATAAACATGCTATCCCAACTAAGATAAAGTATGTCATCCCCAAAACATCTGAATGTAATACAAAATAACATACAATAATAAGAAGCATAACTATCAAAAAAGTACATAAATAATTAAATATAGTAATATGTCTTAATCTTGTATCAAACAATTTATAACGTTTGGCACCATACCAGAAAGTAACTATGGAAAAAAGCGCACCAACGGCTGAGGATGCAAAAGCCAATTGCCAGCCGAACTTACGTTGCAAATATCCTCCAATAAAACTACCACTTATTGCACCAACATAAATACCCACATAATAAAGAGTATAGCCACTTTCTTTTTTGTTTTCATCATTATATAGTATGCTTAATAATTCAGATGTATTTGGTTTTAGAAATCCAGTACCGATTGAAATAATGGATAATGCTATATCCAAGCCAAACAACCCACTATGAATACCAAGAAGCGTATATCCAAAAAATAATAAAGCCCCACCAAGTAAAATGCTTCTGCTGCTACCTAATAATCTATCAGCTATTATTCCACCTATAAAACAATTTATATAAGAAAGTGCAGTAAAGGAACCTACGGTAACATAAGATAGTGTATCATTTATATGTAACTCATCTACTAAATAAAATATCAGTAAGCTCTGAATTACATAAAAGCCATATCGCTCCCACATTTCAGTTAGAAAAAATATTGGAAATCCCTCGGGTTGCCCAGACAAGCTTCCAACTTTTTTAGATTGTACCGTCATTTATTAAACACCCTCTTAAAGACCACATTATAACATAATTAACTTACTCATTTTTAAAGCGAATCCAAATTACAACATGTCTAAGGGTTATTATTTGAGTAATGTTTTTTAAATGGCCACGACCTAAAAATTGGCTGAGATTCATGTATAGTACACATTAGTGAACTAAATTAATGATTTAACCAATCTATTTCTGGTTTTTGATGATCTTTAAGATATTTATTCACAAGAACAAAATGATTACAACCGAAAAAACCTTTATGTACCGAAAATGGTGATGGATGAGTAGAAGTCAAAACTAAATGTTTACTGGTATCGATTAAGCTAATTTTTTGTTGAGCAAAAGCACCCCAAAGCAGAAATACAATGTTATTCTTAACTTTACTAATATAACTAATAATTTTATCTGTACATTGATGCCAGCCAATATTAGCTAACGAATTAGGCATACCATTTATAACTGTCAGAGAGCTATTTAATAACAATACACCTTGTCTTGCCCATTTAATCAACAATTCTCCACTAAAATTTTTAATATCAACACCATACTCATTTTTAAGTTCAACAAATATATTTCTCAACGATGGAGGTAATTTAACATCCTTATTAACTGAAAATGCTAACCCATTTGCTTGACCTTCTCCATGATATGGATCTTGACCAATGATTACAACTGATAAATCATCAAAATCTGTATATAAAAAAGCATCAAATATTTTAGGCTGAGGTGGAAAAACAATATTTTCTTTAACTATCTTAGCTAGTCTTTCATCTATTTGCTGTAATTCTACTTGTAATTCACTTATAAAAATGTGTTGCCATTTAGCATTAAGCTTAGATAGTGATTGACTGAGATAGCTAAGTTTTAAATTATCCATTATTTTGAGACCTTATCGTTTAATGAACTACTTTCAATCATACATCCTGTTAATGTACTATCATTTAAGTTATCTTGAATATCATCAACAAAGCTTATAAATCCATCATTTAATAAATCATTATAATCTATATTATAATTTTGATAAAAATTTGTTTCAAGCAGTTTAGAGACGCCACTATGCCCAATGGCAACAAATTTTTTAATAATCTTTCCATTTGGAACTGATACTAAAACAAATAAAACACGTATATTTACACTAACGATGAGAGAAACTAAATTCGAATATGGAATATTATCTTTATTTTCAATTATTTCCAAACGCCTCAGTACCCCAAATAGTACATAATCTAAATTACTATTTTTTTTTGTATAAGATTGAGGTATTTCAATAGATTCTGCAATTGTTAGATTGTTAAGAGATTTCAATAATTTTGAATTGTTATTTTGCCAATTAATAAATTTTTTTGAAGGATTAACAAATTTCAAATTAGAAACCGTTTTATTATCTCCATAAAACTTTAACGGTGATTTTATTAATTCATTAATCATATCTTTACTAAATCTACTTTCAAATTTTTTTGAAATTAGGAATAACCCGTCTTTATCAGCTTTACTAGTTATAATCGGCATAAAAATTACATCAGATGCAGGATAATGACAGGTTGAAGATAAAGCACTCTCACTGAATGGTACTTGGTAAACTTCTTTGCCATTTTTATTTAGCACCGTACTTGAATTATTGATGGGTACTGCTTTGGCAATACTTACTATAATCATTAAACATAAAAATAAAATATTTTTCATAGGAGTAATCACTCTAGAGTATTGATTTAATATTTTAAAATGAATCTTTATATACTCGAAGTATCTCAATTCTGGAGCCGAAATGACGATATAAAACGCGACGACATGGACTATATGCTTTATCGTGAGCGTTTTATAAAGAATGACAAAGTCCAAGATTGAAAGACTATGAGTATGCCAATTTATTGTTTAGAACTGATTTCATGAACTATATCAACTAAATATGATACATTATCTGGATTGGTCATAGGCAAAACTCCATGCCCCAAATTAAAAATATGGCCTGAAATATCCCCATAATTTGCATCTTTATATGAATTAATAATCTTTGCTGCTTCTTTTTTAATCACAGCTTTATCTCCTATTGCTAAGATCGCTGGATCAAGGTTACCCTGTAGTGCAACATTATGTATTAAACTTTTTGCTTTACCAATATCTATAGTCCAATCAACTCCAAGTCCATTAGTATTCAGTTTTGACATATGTTCTAACCAGATAGCACCACCTTTTGTAAACACAATTTTTGGGATAGTGCGACCATTAACAGTGTCTAACGCATTTAATATTTTATTTAAGTATGCTAACGAAAATTCCAAATATGCACTTTCAGTTAATACTCCACCCCAACTATCAAAGAGCATAACTACATCAACTCCAGCTTTTATCTGTGCATTCAAGTAGACAATAACTGCATCAGTTATCGTTTTTAACAATCTATGACTTTGTTGTGGAAAATTTAGTAACCATTTTTTTACATTTAAATAATTATCACTACGTCCACCTTCTAGCATATAGCAAAGAAGAGTAAATGGAGAACCACTAAAACCAATAAGTGGAATATTAATATCTAATTCACTTTTTACATTACTAATTGTTTTAAACACATAATCAAGTTTATCTAAAATATTATTTTGTGGCAATTTATCAATATCTTCGGGAGTTTTGATTGGGTTATAAAATTTAGGTCCTTCATTTTCGATGAAGTGCAGTCCTAAACCCATTGCATCAGGTATAACTAAAATATCACTAAATAAAATAGCAGCATCTAAGTCAAATCTACGTAGTGGTTGTAATGTAACTAAGGTAGCCAACTCTGGATTAGTACATAGATTCATGAAGCTACCGGCTTTATTACGAATCTCACGATACTCAGGAAGGTATCTACCGGCTTGGCGCATTAACCATATTGGAGTATGTGGAACTGACTTCAATAACAAAGAATCAACTAAGCTATTTGCCATTAATTATCCTCTGTAAACGTTAGGTTTGATATAAATTTTGATAATTCATTTAATGCTTTTTTATATACATCTTGCTTAAAGTCAATCACTAAATCAATTGAATCCCAGTAATTTATCCACCGCCATGCATCAAATTCTTGCTCTTTATGATATTTCACATTTATATTATAATCCTTACCTATGAATTGTAACAAATACCATATTTGCTTTTGTCCACGATAATTTTTATTATTTGATCTATTATATGTCGCAGGTACATCATAATATAACCAATCCTCAGTACGGCCTATGATTTCTACATGTTCAGATAATAGGCCAAGCTCTTCATTTAGCTCACGAAACATTGCTGTTTCTACATCCTCATTCTCATAAAGCCCACCTTGCGGGAATTGCCAAGAGCTCTCCCCTTTACGTCGACCCCAAAATACCTGGCTATCAGCATTTAAAAGGACTATCCCGACATTTAACCGGTATCCATCATTATCAATCATTTTTAACCTCTTGGAACTAAGCAAAATTATATAGACTTACATAATTTTACCATATAATACTATACCCCAAAGTGAATTATACTTTGTGGTATAAGTTAACTAATCATACATGGGCATCGTATATCTATCTTAAATAGATGCAGTATACTAATCAGTATAATGATAAAGATTATTAAGATAAGTGTGCTAGAATCATGGTTGTGCTTAATAATTTAAGATCAAAGGAATATTATGAAAATCAGTGAAATAAAAGAATTAGCATTTGCCATGCCGCTTACATCGCCAAGTTTCCCCAAAAGCGAATTTCGTTTTGTAAATCGAGAATTTTTTGTAATTACTTATGAAACTGACATTGAGATATTAAAAAGCATTGTTCCAGAACCATTAAAAGTAAATAGCCCTAAAGTAAATTTTGAGTTCATCCGCATGCCTGATTCCTCAGGATTTGGTGACTATACAGAATCAGGACAAGTAATCCCTGTTGAATTTGAAGGTCAGCATGGCAATTACGTACATGCGATGTATCTTGATGATGCATCACCAATAGTTGCTGGACGTGAAATATGGGGATTTCCAAAAAAATATGGAACTCCCTCATTATCTGTTGACGTTGATACTTTACTTGGCAAATTACGTTATAACAGCGTTGATGTAGCAATAGGCACCATGGGATACAAATATATTCCTATTGACAATGATAAGCTATTAAAGTCATTAGGAACTGTACCTAATTTTTTATTAAAAATAATCCCTAACTGCAATGGCAAAGACGTTGATATTTGCCAATTAGTCAGTTATTATCTAAAAGATATCACACTTAAAGGCGCATGGACTGGCCCTGCAGCACTTGACTTATTTCAACACGCATTAGCTCCAGTATCACAGCTACCAGTTAAAAAAGTTATTTCCGGCACTCATTTTGTTGCAGACTTAACCCTTGGCTTTGGCCAGGTAGTATATGACTATTTAAAATAAACAACTGATTAATTGATGCTATAAAAGATTTAATTAATAATTCATGCCATTTTATCAACAATATTGATGCAAGAATTTAACTATTAGAAATATTATAATGACGTACTTCATAGCAGTAGTTGATGGCTAGCTTAGCTCACAACTACTCTAGCCGTCCAACATCTGCTAAATCTAGAAGTAGAAAGCAGGTGAATAATGTGAGAAAACACGCGAAAAAATCATGGTTAGCCAAAACTATGAATACGTTAGATTTTCTTAGAAAGATAATCATTTTGATTATTCTTTTATTTGGAAACTATCGGCAATAGCTCTTCATACTATGGAGAGCTATTTTTTTCTCACAACATTATTATACCATTTTTATGAATTTTTATGGATTTCATTCATTTTATGATTTTTTTCAATAAACTCCATATTACAGTTAATATTTATGTTATAATTATATACTTGTATTTACTGATTTTTAGGAAATAATTACAATGAAACTCAAATATTTTGGTGTTATTTTTGCTGTAATAAGCTTAATCTTCTCACAATCTGCTTTAGCTGGTAGATTTGGCGGAGGAAAAAGTCGAGGAATGCAAAGGTCACAGCCAACTTATACTAAATCTTATAATAGCAATAACTATTCAAGAAATAATAACAATTCCCAACCAAATAATAATACTCAGCCAAACACCAATAATGCTCAACCACGAAGTGGAATGGGAGCAGGAACTGCTGCTGTACTTGGAGCTGCCGCGGGAGCTGCTGGTGGGTACATGCTTGGTAAAAGCATGTCAAATGAAAATAAACAAACAGCGAGTGGAACTGTTAGTCAACAAGCACAAACCGCTACCACAAACAATATAAATAATGCAGCTCAAAATGAGAGTAAAATACCTTGGGGAATAATTAGTATTCTCGTAATATTATTAGTTATTGGCCTTATGTTTTTTAGAAAAAAATCTAGACCAGAATTTCAAAATTCGAATGGGTTTAATAATAACCAAAATAATTCATTTAATATTCCGAATATTCAAAAAAGAGAGGCGTCACCTCAATATAATGCGCAAAATAACCAAGACAATGCAAATCAGAATAATAGCTTTAATGACGAGAAAATGCCAGATGGTATTGAAAAAATGTACTTTTTACGTCAAGCAAAAGGAATTTTTCTTCACATTCAAAGCATGAATAATCCAGAAAATTTAAGTGAAATTGTTAAATACTTAACTCCAGATCTATATAATGAAATAAAAGAAGATATTGCAAACAACCAAACAATTGCTGACTTCCCTGTACTTAACTGTAATTTGATTAGTGCAAACATTGAGAACAATCAGCTAGTTGCATCAGTTAGTTTTAATGGAGTTGTGAGTGAAAGTCCAGACCAACCATCACAACCGTTTTTTGAAATCTGGAATTTTGTAAAAACTGACTTAAATACTAATAAATGGTTAGTTGCTGGTATTCAACAAAACCCTCAAGCTACTAACAATGCTTAACTAGACAATAAGGCTGTAAAATTTAAGTAAGATACAGCTAAATTTGAATAAAATTTACTACCCCAACACATGATAAATGTTGGGGCTTTTTATTATAATTAGGACTGTTTAAATGGATAATACATTAATATTAATTGATGGTTCATCATTTATATTCCGGGCTTTTCATGCAATGCCGAATCTAACCTCACCAGATAAAAAACCTACAGGCGCAACTTATGGTATAGTGAACATGCTAAAGCAGATGTTGAAAAAATATAACACACCTCATTGGTGCTGTATTTTTGATGCTCCTGGTAAAACTTTTAGGCACGACATATACCCAGAATATAAGGCAAATCGTGCTGAAACTCCTACTGATTTAATACCACAATTTGAAGATATTTATTCGATAATTAAAGCTCTTGGTATCCCTGTTATTATAGAACCATACGTTGAAGCAGATGACATTATAGGTACTATTGCAATAAAAGCTAGCTCATCTGGTTACAAAGTATTAATAGCAACTGGTGATAAAGACTTTGCTCAACTAGTGGATGATAAGATAAACCTTATTAATACCATGAATAATGAACTGTTGGATATTGATGGAGTAGTTAGTAAGTTCGGAGTAAAACCAGAACAAATCATAGACTTTTTAACACTTGTTGGAGATAAAGTTGATAATGTGCCTGGAATAGATAAGTGTGGTCCTAAAACCGCTAGTAAATGGTTAAATGAATATAATACTCTAAATAATATCATTGAAAACATTGATAAGTTTAATGGAATTGTAGGCGCTAACCTACGAAACTCAGTAGGATGGCTCGATACAGCAAGAGATTTAATTACTATTCGCACCAACATAGATCTATCGCATGTTATACCTACAGGAATTGAACACCTAACCTTAAAACCAGCAGACAAAGAATCGCTAATATCTGATTATGCTAGGCTTGGTTTTAAAACATGGTTAAAACAAATCCAAGATGAAAATATAGGCAATTCTTTATTTAATGATATGAAAAATAATATACCCCACACTATGTTAGTTGTTCCTAAAAAAACTATTGTCAACGTGGAAAGTAACCAGCATTTACAACAAATTACTGATATTTTAATTAATACTGGAAATACTATATGTGTTCATTTGCTTGCTGAAGATAAGAAATCTCAAAATATCAAATATATTTTTATAAGTGATAATGATTATATATATATTGCAGTTAATGCAAATCAAACCATAGCAGAAGATGATTTATTTAATGATAATGTTATTAACTATAATGATCAACTAAAGCAAATATTATTAAGTCATATACCTAAAATATGTATTAATTATAAAGAAACTTTAAACTTATGCAAAAATTCCAATATAGTTTTTAAAAATATTGTTGGTGATATTACTCTTGCTCACTATATCCTTAATTCAAAAAATCCTCATACCTTACAGCATATATACAAAGATATTGCTGGAATTGATATTTTTGAACAAAGTCCAAATAAAGCTAAGGATATACAAAATACAATGCAAAATCAACCTTATTTGATTGAAAATTATGTAAAAGTGATGGAGAATTCATCTAATATATTACATATCATTGAGTCACGCTTAGATGAATCTGAATTAGATCTTTATAGAAATATTGAACTTCCATTAGCTAAAGTCTTAATAGACATTGAAACAGGTGGAGTAAAACTTGATATTACAAAATTTAAAATTTTAGAGAGTGAATTAACTAGCCAACTTAAGATTTTAGAAGATAAAATCTACAAAATGAGCAACTCTGTATTTAATATTAACTCATCTAAACAGTTGCAAGATGTGCTATTTAATACTTTAAAATTACCAACTATAGGGCTTAAAAAGAATACTACCGGATTTTCAACCGATGAGGACTCTTTAAAGATACTTGAAGCTAGCGGAATTGAAATTGCGACTTATTTATTAGAATATCGTGGGCTAAGTAAATTACTTAACACTTATGTATCTAAATTACCAGCATTAGTTGACTCTCATAATAAAATTCATACTACCTATGAGCAAGCTCAAGTAGCAAGCGGTAGGCTTTCCTCTCGAGATCCAAATTTACAAAATATACCAATAAAAAGTGGATGGGGTCGAAAAATCCGTCAATGCTTTATTGCTGATGAAGGGCATGTGCTCATTTGTGCCGACTATTCACAAATAGAATTACGAATATTAGCTCACTTCTCTCAAGATGAAAATTTAATAAATGCTTTTAACACTAACCAAGATATCCATAGTATAACCGCTAGTGAAATTTTTCATAAATCAATACAGGATATTACGCATGATGAAAGACGATATGCAAAAACAATAAATTTTAGTTTACTTTATGGGAAAACTGTATTTGGCTTAGCAAATGAATTAAAAATTGACCGCGCAACTGCAAAGTTATACATAGATACTTATTTTGCTAAATATCCTAAAATATTACAGTGTCTAGAAGGAATCAAAGACTTTGCCAGAAATAATGGCTATGTAAGTACCCTTTTTGGCAGAAAGATCTATCTACCCAATATAAATGCTTCGAATAGAATTATCCGTGAAGCTGAAGAGCGGCTTGCATTAAATGCACCAATGCAAGGGACATCTGCTGACATTATAAAGATTGCTATGTGTAAAATTAACGATTGGCTGATAGAAGAAAACTTACAATCTCGTATGATATTACAGGTACATGATGAACTAATACTACATGTACCAGAATCAGAGATAGAAATAATTAAAGCCAACTTATCTAACCTAATGACTACTGGAGTTAATAAACTATCGGTAAAACTAACAGTAGATGTTAAAGTTGCTAAAAACTGGGATGAGGCTCATTGAGACTTAGATTATAATATCATAAAAAGTTTTTAGCTTCGGTCTAATTTTAGGCCAGTCTCCAGTTTTCCTAAAAGTTGTCCTCATCAATCTATAAACCTAGAAAAGGCAGTTGAATTGGAAAATGTTTGTAATCAATTGATAATAAAAAGAAATTACAAAATTAAACACTCACCAATTTGGTGAAACTAAATTTTCTATAAATAAATTGGTAAATAACGGTCTGCATTAAT
>JBKDHQ010000097.1:0-10807 GCA_046336365.1 Neisseriaceae bacterium | reverse complement strand
TGGACAGAAAAAAGAAAAGGGGGTAAGAAAATGGCTTAACTTGACCACTTTTAGAAAATAAAAATTTAGGCTTTAAGAGATCGAATTTTTATGGTCACTATGAATATTTTTAGGTGGTCATATTGACGTTAATTATACACAATTATTAATGGAAGTTGATAAATCAACCAATTTTACTAGACATTTTATACCCATTCAGAAACATAACACTAGACCAAATAATTTTTACAAATCATTAATTGCAGGAATAATTTCTCAAGCAACAAATTTGGGAATAGTTGCAATGAGTTCAAGTGTTGATGGCATCAGTATTGACATGCTTAGACATGTATTTCAGTTCTATATTAGAGAAGAAACTATTACGGAGGCTAGTGCAGAAATTGTAAATCAGCACCATAAGTTAACAATATCTGAGGCTTATGGACAAGGGCAAATGTCATCTTCGGATGGGCAACGTTTTAAAATTAGAGCAGATAGTTTACTTGCATCATATTACCCGCGATACTATGGTTATTACGAGAAAGCTATTGGTATTTATACGCATCTGTCAGATCAATATTCGGTATTTAGCACAAAAGTAATTTCTTGTAGTCCCAGAGAGGCGTTATATGTACTTGATGGTTTATTAGAAAATAATACAATTTTAAAAATACAAGAACATACCACTGATACACACGGCTATACTGAGATAATCTTTGCATTATGCTACTTACTTGGATTTAAATTTATGCCACGAATTAAAGATTTGAAAGACCATCAGCTTTATAGAATAAATAAAGATGTAAATCATGGGGTATTTGCTCCATTATTAAATAAAGTTGCAGATGTAGATATTATTGAAGAGCAGTGGGAGTACATGATTAGAGTTGCATTGTCATTAAAACAAAAAACCGCTCCAGCAAATGTTGTTGTAGAAAGGTTAACTAATAATTTTCCATTAGATAGGCTATCACGAGCATTTACTAATTTAGGTAGAATTATAAAGACACAATATATTCTTGAATATATGACAGACCAACAACTTAGAAGAAAAATTCAACTGCAATTAAATAAAGGCGAATATCGTCATAAACTGCCAAGATGGGTATTTTTTGCTAATCAAGGAGAATTCACTACAAATAACTATGAGGAGATTATGAATAAAGCAAGTTGCTTAAGCTTAGTATCTAATGCGATACTATATTGGAACACCTCAAAAATCGATAATATTGTGGCTGAGCTGAGGGCTAATGGTGAAAGTATTGATAATGAAACATTATCACATATTTCACTTTTACCGTTCAGGCATATTTTACCAAATGGTACTTATTTTATTGGAAATGATGAATCTGAATCAGGACAAAAACAGGAATTTACGGTCATGAAGTAATTTTGAATGGTATTTTAAGTTAAAACCGTAAGTTTCTGTTCATTCGCCCCCGCTGGTCCATATACATATCCACGTTGCCGTTTAGCATATTCTACTTTAGTTAGTTCATACCAAGCTTCTTCTTCGCTTTCACAAATTTTGTTAATAACTCTTCCTCTATGGCTTATTAAACTCCCAAATGATTTTATTAAGCACCAAGTGTTAAATAAATCTTGCTCAACATTTAGAGAATAATATCTCAGTTTTAGCCTATTTTGCATATAAATCATAACGAGTTACCTTAAATTGAATATTATTTTACTCATTGCTTAATTCAGCTTCCAATTCTTCAATTGTTGGAAGATCTGTTTGCAGCGAGCTAGGTAATTGCTTAATTAATTGATACTCAGATACCCCTATAGGGCTTGATATATTACGTAATGCATACTCTGCTTTATATTTTTTATGATATTTACATAATAAAATACCAATAGTTGGATTATGATGTGGTTCTTTTAAGCAATCATCCACTAAACTAAGGTAAAAGTTTAATTTACCTGCATGTTCTGGTTGAAAATCTGTAGACTTAAGCTCTATAACTGTGTAACAATTTAATTTAACATGAAAAAATAATAAATCTAGCCAGTAATCATCTCCATCTTTTGAGATTTTATATTGATGCCCCATATACGCAAAACCAACCCCAAGCTCTATTAAGAATTTACTAATATGATTTACTAAAGCATTTTCCATTTCTCTTTCTTGAGCATTACTTCCAATAGTAAGAAAATCAAAGTTATAAGGGCTTTTGAGCATTTGTAAAGCCAAATCTGATTGTGGTTTAGGCAACGTTGTTTTAAAGTTAGATGTTTTGAGTTCATTTTTAGCTTGTCTACTATATAAATCCTGTTCTATCTGCATTATTAGAATATTCCGTGAGATATTGTTCTGCAAAGCATTTTGCACATACCACTCTCTAATATCAGCATCTTTAACCTTTTGCATTAAAACTATAATGTGACCCCATGGTAATTGGGAAACAGGTTGTTTCCCAATTTTATCTGGGTATAAGTTAGCAAATTGCCTCATAAATTTTAGATTTCTAACAGAAAAACCTTTTGATCCTACAAATTCATTTTGTAAATCAATAGATAGCTGATCTAGAAATTTGTCTCCCCAAGTACTATAAAACTGCTTTTCAATAATAGATTTACCTAAGTACCAGTAAAACTCTATTAATTGCGTATTTACAGCACAAGCTGCTTTCAATTGAGATGCTTGATATTTCTGCTTTATATCAGAAATAAACTCTAAGTACGATTGCTCTAAGTGTAACTGCATCAGAATAATTCCATTATAATAATTGGTGATATTTAATAAAAGTTCTAAAATAATATCTCATATTATAAATTCTTTATATCCTCAATATATTTATTTTTAAAGAAAAAATCAATTGCATCTCCAATAATTTGGTTAGTTGCATCAATTTTAGATTTATCTTGTTGATAATAAGGTATCATAATATTTAGTTTTTGCACTTGCTCCTTAGTTAATGAGATTTTCTTTGTGATGCTAGAATGTGACATTGTTTTGTCTATAATTGAAGTATTAGATGTTTGTGTTGCCTTAGCATCAATATCTACATCATTTTGAGTTTCAATTTTAGATGTATTACTTTCTTGTTTTTCATTTAAATTTTTATCCACTTTTGCTCCTTTAGCAATAAATTAAATCTATTATATCACAACATTATCAAAATGTGTATTCACATCATAAATATTGCTGAATTTCTTAACATTTATGCTTTTATCCCCTGAAAGATAATTAGTAAAGTTCTTAAATAGGTTTTTACCACAATAATACATATTCTTATACTGAACTACATCATAACTTATATCTGTTTGAGCCAATTTAGCATATTTACTTAATAAAAGTGTTGCATAATCCATTTTACTAACTCCAATTTTAAAAATAACATAAAAACCAGTTGATAAAATATATTTTATCATATATTATGCCTCAATGTGTAAAAATAATGTTAATATATTCATAATTTATATATAATTTTAAATACACCACATAACTTAATATGCCATTCGAGGTCTTATTTTCTCTATATAGGCAAATACATGCACATAAAACACCACATAATACCATATTATGTGGTATAATTGGGCATATTTAGTAGAAACACACTAAATAATGTGATTTTGATTAGAATATTATTAAGAATACTCAGTTTAAAATTCACGCTACAAGCAAAAATCTTTAACTTTTATATGAAACTAGCATATGAAACAAAATTCTATCTTCAATACTATAAATGAACAAATTAATTTGTTTATTGATTCAAAAATAGCAATTAACCTCTCAAAAAATTCTATTTATTTATATGAGCGTATTTTAGAGCATTTTTATGAATTTATTGCTTCTGAATCTGATAAAGAAGCATTTAAATCTTTTCGAGATATAAACCGCTATTTTTTGACTGAGTATACACAAAAACTTCAAAAAAATAATTTTAGTGATCGTACACAACACTTATATATTACTATAGTCAAAGAATTCATATTTTTTATTGCAGAATCTGACACAAAGAAATACGGTTTTTTAAAAGAAAATATAAATAAATTTACCATTAAATATGAACAAAAAGAAGCTACCTCTTTTACAACTCAAGAACAAACTCAAATTTTAAATTTAGTAGCTAAATTAGATATGAGTGACAAATTCTTGGATAACCGTAATAGCTTAATGCTTAAAATATTACTTTTTACTGGCCTACGTATAACTGAGTTATTAAGCATAGTGTGGTCTGATGTTGAGGAGACAGATACAGAATATAAAATTAAAGTTATAGGTAAAGGTCGCAAACAACGTTATACCTATTTAAATAAAGAAAATACTCAAATTAATATTGATATATTAAAAACTAGCAATAATCAAAATAAATATTTATTTACATCAGCTAAGGGTAATCCTATGGATAGAAAAAATGCATGGTCAATTGTTGCTAATTTACTCAAAAAAGCAAATGTTTACAAGACAGGATTACATATTTTTAGACATACTCTTGGGCGCAATCTAGCTAATGATAATATTAATTTATCTATTATTAAAGAAATACTGGGGCATAGTAATATAACTACTACTGCACACATATATGCAAAAGTTGATGAAAATGCTAAGCGTAAGACACTTATACATAACTCAAAAATAAAACTTACATAAGGGGGATATTTATAAGATGGCCTACTAAGAAAAATTGATTCTATTTAAGCACATTTTACATGTAAAATTGTCAAATTAAATGTATTCCAGCAGTTCAAAATAAATCGCTAGTCTAAGCTCCCCAATTTATAATATATCGGGTTTTAGTCGGATACCCATAAAAAATTTGTGCGAAATATATTTAAATCATTGGGTTTATTAATAGAATAGTTTTATTATTAAAAGTAGATTCTTTAATAAAATAGTGATCCATTAGTAATGAAATAGCCTTATCTCGTTTTGATTTTTCTCTAATTGGGCTATATTGTTGTAAATATCTTGGTGAGGTATTCTCTAAGTCACGAGATTTTATCCAATTAATCAATTTTACAGCATCTTGGGCCGTTGTGGACTCATTTACTGGTTCTAAAATATGTTTTGTCTCTAGTAAGTGCCAGTGTACAATAGTTATGGCTTGTTCTACTGATTCTGGAGCAATTTCGTATGTGTCTTTCGCGCTAAATAAATGTAATAAAGCTGCTAATCTTGCGACATTCTCTAAGGACTTGCTGGCAAAGTCCGGAATGTGTTGCCACTTATTGGAATTATTTAAACCTTTTTCTACTTCATTAAAAAATGTAACCCATTTTGCTTTGGCTGGAGGTGAAAATACCATATTTGGAAGTTCGTGTCACCCCTTACTATCTAAGCATAGCGACCTTTCTAGGCATTCGGTAATCCGAGTATGAAAATGATCTAGAGCTTGTAAATTTTGGGGTGGTTCTTTATATAATCTTCCACCCATTGAACTAACCGGGTGAGTGATAAGGCTTCGAGCAAGAAAACCGCTTTGTCTACTCATTCCATCATGGCGTTTTAACAAATGTAGCAAAAGTAGCGGTTGTAGCATTAAACTTACAGTTAGTCGGCGATTGCTGACAATAAAATTTTTAGATGTTTTTCTGTGAGTAATAAATGAGTTCCCGTCCCATAAGCGATTTAAGGTAGATATAAATTTAGTAGAGCCATTTTGCATACCATGTCCTGATAATACAATGCTTGCTTCGTCGCTCCAAAGCGAGCTGCTCGGCCACCCAGTAGCAAGATTGGCAACAAATGCTTCTTGAGTTATATCCTCAAAAAATAATTCTGGAAGTAGCTGAACTGGTGGCTCTTTATTTACTAGCTCTTTAAGTTGCTCCTGCAATTGCAGTGTATCTTCACCCATAACACTTGTTTTTCGAATTTGTTTAACTAACCCATCCCGTTCAGCGCACCATGCTTGAAAAATAATATTACTTGATAATACTTCTGGCATCAGATTTTCTATAGTATTTTTTTGCCAATTACGTATTCCAGCCCCAAAAGTTTTATCTACACCACTCTTACGTTCTCCAGATTGAGCTACTACTAAAAAATATAGTGAAATTGGACTAACTAATAAATGATCTCTTGCTACATTTGCTAATGATTGACATGCTAGAGATATGTTAGCTAGTGCACTACAGGCAATTAATGGCGTTGGTTGTTGTCCATACTGCTGATAACTAATAATTGCTTCTTTGATAATGTTTGGTAAGCTATCAATAGGGTATGCTTGCTGTGAATGGTCTGTATTAGTTATTAATGGTATAGGTACTTGCCAGTAAGGATTGAGGGTTTGTTCCATATTATCTTTACTTCTATGATTTATAGAGGTAGATTGTAGCACAATTATAATCTATGTATCATAATGTAGCAAAATTTGCTGCACCTACTTCATGAGTAAATCGTTGAGTATTATTAGGATGATGTAAAATACAGTCGTGGGGCCGTTATTGGTTATTTGGCCATATATATTTTATAAAAAATAATTGTGCTAACTAAATATTGTGAATTTTTGCTTTACCAAGCAAAGCACAGAATAACATGTGGATAAATTGATGGACAGCTAACGGCTGTGCCTACCTGCCCGCAATTATACCCACAAGTTATTACCGTTAATTAACAATATTTAGTCACATCAGTTGTGGATATTAAGCTTTCAAGACATAATAATAAATTTTTGGTTAATTGGTTTTTATATCAAAGATTATGAGCAAAAGGGAAAAGATAGAATAGAATATAGGGCTAATTTGCTTAATAAGATTGCTATTAGCGCCACCTGGGTAAAAATTTTTTCTACTTCGTTTAGTAGCTAAAACAGTACCGCCAATTTTACGAAGTAATTTTTGAGATTCTTGCCTAGGTACCATGAAAATAGATTATGTAAAAGATAGATGACATAAGTGTATATGTTATAAAATATAGAATTAAAAATAATCAATACCCTTAATAACAACATAGGAAAATGAAATGGATACAATAATAAATAGAATAGATGATATAACTCAAAATATATCAGATAAAATATCTAAATCAACATATAAATTAATTAGTGACTGTTACCAAAGTAAAGGGGAGAAATACGTAATTGCTAGTATTGAATATGCAGAGAAAAATGCAAAAACCCATTTTGATCCGTATTTGCAGGAAACTCTTCGTAGAGAATGGGCAATTCAAGGATTTTGTGAAGAACCAAAACTATAAACTAAATAGGAAATATTGATGGAATTTATTGATCTATCTGGAATAATACAAAATATACATAATGCTTTTGCCAAAAGGGCTGGTTGGTCAGTAAAACATGGCTCTTACTCTTAGAAACTGGCTAATTGGATTTTATATTAAAGAATATGAGCAAAACGGTAGAGATAGAACAGAATATGGAGCAAATTTAATTTATAAGCTTGTTATTAAGTTACAAGACGCAAGAATTCCAGCTACTGCATTAAGTAGCCTAAGGCAGTTTTATGAACAATATCCTGAGATTCGCCAGACATTGTCTGGCGAATTAGAAAAATTAAGACAGTAAGCTTTGCTTCCCCAATTAATTGTTGAAACTGCGTCAAAAAACTTAAAAAAGATGAAATAATCAAGGATCTTAAATAGATGTTAACAAATTTACAACAACAAAATTTCAAAGAGATTATCCAAAAAATGGTTAATGTGCCTGGTTGGGAAATTTTGGAGCAAAATAATTTATTAGCTCTAAAATTTCCAGTTTCTGCACCTTTAGTTAATATGGGCTAAAATACCCTAAATACATATGGATGGGACTAATTTAATAAAAAGATGATATTTTTTATATGAAAGTGAACATGAAATTTAAAAACTATATTGCATATACGGATAGCGAGTTGGATAGAATACTTGATATACATAAGAATAAAAGCACTAGCATTGAATTTGAGTTTGGTGAAGAATCTATACTTAAAGAATATAGAAATATATTAATAGATGCAATGCACCAAGCTGAATATCAATTTCCGAATCATAGTGCATTATTCAATCTAATTCGTTTCCTTTTAGATATCCAGTTTGAACAATATATTGTTGAAGAAGAATTAACATATATAGAAAGTATTTTAATAAAAACTAAAATAATTGCTAAGTATAATAAGCAGTCCAAAAATTTTTTAATTCCTGGGGATTGCTATAAAGAATTTATTAAAGGCATTTTTCAATTAGGTTATTTACGAATTTTCCCGAATGGTCAGAATCAGTTTAAAGATATTGAGCAGGTCTTGGAAACAGGTGTGGAACTTGTATACAGCTATATAAATAATAATTTTAAAGGGAATGATTGTAATGCACCTAAAAATCTTTTTAAATATTTATTACTTAACCAAGAGCCTGACTGCAAAGAATATGAATTAAATAAAATTCACCTAGAAGTTGATGTTATCAAACCACAAAAATATATCATTTCTAAGTCAACTATTAATTTTTCTGATCATTTCTCCAAATATAAGCTTAAAAATATTACATTCTTGAATTGCGAATTTGTAGGAGGCGGTAATATAAATTTTGTAAAATGCAAACTCCAAGACTGTAAATTTAATAATTGTAATATAGTGGTAAATAACTGTACTATTAATGGAAATTTTGAGGTAGATATTGAAGAAAAATTAACTTTAAATTTCAATTCTACTAATATATTAGATGCTAACAATAAATTTACATTGTATTTAAATAATATAAACTCTGCAGACATATTTATAGAAAATTCTCATAGCATATCATTACATATAGATTCGTCTTGTAAAATTGATAATATTATTACTAAGGATAGCACTTATATAAATTTCCATATTTTAGGAAATATAAGTAAATTACCAACTCTTGTAGACACAAAAATATACTCTTTTATAAAAGTTAAATATAATAATTTTGGATATGCTGAGTGTAATGTTTTTTCTGATGCTTTGAGTGAAATGGGTTGTAAAGAAACAGCTATAGAGTATAAGGCATATGCGCTTAAAGCATATCAGTTGCAATCTAGTACAGTAGAGAAAATATTTTTGTGGATATACTCTATTTTAAATCAGAAAGGCAAAAATATTTGGTTACCGTTACTTTGGATTATCTTACTGTTAGGTATATGGACTATCTATTATTTTTGTAAATTTTATGAACCAAAACATATATTTGATTCATTAAATAATGCACTATATGTATCATTGAAGGAAGTATTATGGCCTTTAAAAATATTAGGAGTTGATAGAGAAATCAGTATTTTTAAAAAATTTCCAGTGAATATATTTATTGATTTATTTAGCAAAGTTTTTTCTACAATCTGTCTATATCTTTTTATAAAAGGTATAAAGTTGAGATATGAAGTTAAAGTTTAATTTAGTGTGAATATTTAATGAAGAGTGTAAAATTTTAGCAGGTTAATTCACTATTACACCAATAATAGTGAATTGAAGTATATCAACTATACAGAAGTTATTCTAATCTCTTAAAGATATTTCTAACAAAGGATCTGTTATAGAATATATTCCTCTATGAAGTTTCCTTATATAGCCCCCTAATTCTAAGGATTTTAATACATTATATATTTGTTGTTCTTTTATATTAACAATTTCTTCATAAGGATTCAATCCTAATGAGATTAGTCGCATTATTTCTAGTGCATTACTTTTTTCTTTAATTTTTAATAATTGCAGCTCTATATATGACTTTTCCTGTGCCATTAGAACGTTTTGTATATATAACTCAAAATTTGCAATACTTTCTCCAAAATTAGCCCTATATGCTAAGTGCTCAATTACAAGTGATATATAATACGGATGCCCACGTAATACACGCATTAGTACATCAATAACTTCAATCGGTATTTTAGGAAAGTGTTCACATATATAATTAAATACATCTTCATGAGTTAATTCTGTTAATTGAATTAATTCTCCAAACCTATAAAATGCGCCAGACTTATCCAAGAAAATTTCACTCATTACTGTCTCTTGGCTTCCAGCAAATAAATAACTCACATGTTTATGTCTTTGGATAATCGAACGGAAAACTTTTATTGCTCTCTCTCCTAGTGATGATAATTCTCCAAATTCATCAAAGAAAACTACCAAATGTTTCTGTTCTTTAACAGCAATTTTTTCTAACAGCGATAAAGACTCTTCTAATAATTTCCATTCATCTTCAGGATCAGCTTTACTAAATAAATGCAGAATTGGCTCAAACTCTAAATCATTATAGCGCATTTTTAAAGTTAAGCTAAAACTTGCTTGCCTGCATAACTGACGAAATTTTCCAAAGATACCTAATAATGATAAGCACTTATCAATTATTCCTTCCGCAACACTCTTAACTGTTCCACCAGAATAACACATAATATCTATATCAAGGATATGATATGATTTATCTTCTTGTATTTTTTCTAAAATTTTAGTTGCTAATGATGTCTTACCAAATCTTCTGGGTGCAACTAAAATAAAGCTATGTCCTCTTTTTAAGCCAAAAATTAGCCTATTTAACTCATCTTTCCGATTAATAAATATTTTATCCATTGAAATATAACCTTATACAAGCTCAATGTAGTATTATACATTATTTTACTGTAATATTACAATAAATAACTGTATTAAACTACAGCAAATAAATAGATGGGTTATATAAGACTTTTCAATGAGTATATAGCTAATTATTATGAGTCTAGAGTACTACACTGGATTTTGCATTTGTCCGCGTCCAACTACATATCAACGTTACTAATAATTAAACGTTCTGATTTTGTGTAATAATGTCGTATATGACCACTGTATTATAATTCAAGGTGACCATTAAATTAAGTATATAAGTGACCATATAATTAATAAGTTAAAGTGACCACAAGACATCGAGTCAGTTAATTCAGTGGTCACATGAAACAAT
>JBKDHQ010000096.1:0-677 GCA_046336365.1 Neisseriaceae bacterium | reverse complement strand
ACTTGATACTTCAAAATAGGCAAGCTTTCTTTCATTAGTATTTAGGCAGTAAATTTTTTGTTTACATATAAAAAGCGTGTTTTCATTATAGTTTGCTAAATTTTGTTGTTCTATATTTACATGCTCATCAATAAATAATACTACCACTATTTATCTAATTTGGGTTATAATTAAATTTTGAGTATAACCAAATCTTAAAAAGCATTTTATTACAAATAAGGCGGCAACTATATGAATGCATCAAATACTATTATTACTTGCCATAAACAAAATAATAAGACTTTGAATAAAACTCCAAATATAAATGATTTCAACAATAATCATAGTTCTAAATTAGATATATTAAAGATGGAATTGTTAGCTTTATCAAAACATGGAATACAGTATCAAGATTTTATAAATGATTTGGGGCTTTTAATAGTGTATCATTCATGTGGCATTGATTTACAAAGAACAGAACTAGTAAAAAACAAGTATGGAAGAGAATTACTTTGTGAGGATTTCACTAACCATTTCCTCAAATTAAGGACTTGCAGTATATAGTGAGCCCTGTTGTCAAGACCAAATTTAACCATTTCATAGAAATATTCACATAATCAAGCAGCTGTCTTTACAGTTACTGAATTTTCATCTAGTTTACAATAAACTAAATATTCTTTACCTAAATTTTGCTCTAT
>JBKDHQ010000095.1:0-1191 GCA_046336365.1 Neisseriaceae bacterium | reverse complement strand
ATAGAGCAAAATTTAGGTAAAGAATATTTAGTTTATTGTAAACTAGATGAAAATTCAGTAACTGTAAAGACAGCTGCTTGATTATGTGAATATTTCTATGAAATGGTTAAATTTGGTCTTGACAACAGGGCTCACTATATTTGCTCCACTCACAAAATTAATTGGTAATTCTAGTCTTATAAAATTGTTGTTTCCTTTGATTTCAAGGTTTAAACCATCTATCACTTCATCAGGAGATAAATATCTTTCAGCACCTTCTGAAACAAGTAAAATTTTATTGTTTTCACCATCTATTTTAAGCATTGTATTATGAGAAGTTCTGTTATAATTATTACTCATAGAGTGGTCTCATTTAAAACTAAAGATTCATTTTTTAATATCATTTTTTATATTTAAAGTGGTTAATATACTAATCCTAGACGCATAATAATCAAGTTACATTATAATAAGACTATAATAACTTAAATTTATCTAGTATTATTTCTTGGGTTTAGCTTTAAACTGAAATAACAACTTTTCCTTTTGCTTTCCCTGATTCTAATAACTCGTGAGCCTTAGCCACATCTTCCAAATTGAAATGATTTGGATCCACACGAGCTCTTAATTCTCCGTCATCTACAATTTGGGCAACTTTTTCAAGAATGTTTCCATAATGTTCTCTATGTTGATTAGTTAATAATGGTGTTGTCATGAGAACACAATGTAAACTAAGTCCTTTATTATGCATCGGGGTTAAATCATGATTAGATCGTGCAGCTATTGTAACAATTGTACCATTTACTGCTGCTGCTGCAAAAGATTTATCTAAATTAGTTCCACCTACAGTATCAAATATTGTACTAAATCCAATATCATTCGTAATCCTTAATTTATACTGTTCAACCGATTCTTCTTGACTATTAATTATTTCATCTGCACTAAAATTTTTTACGATCTGGTAATCTTCATTTTTTCTTATTGTGGTATAAGCTTGAGCACCACACCATTTTGCTAGCTGTACAGCTATATGGCCGACACCGCCAATACCACCATGGATTAAAATATCCATTTCTTTTGTGAGTTTTGCTTTTTCAAATAAAGCGATCCATGCTGTAATAGTTACTAATGGGAGTGCAGCAGCCTCCTGCATTGAGATAGATTTAGGCTTTTTTGCAATCAACCTTGCATCAACTAGCATATACTCAGCTAACG
>JBKDHQ010000094.1:0-1097 GCA_046336365.1 Neisseriaceae bacterium | reverse complement strand
CTCTAATATATCGCTTCCAATATGCTTAAGTTACTTTGTCACCTCCATAACCCTATTGGTTGCTTCTATGTTGGTGGCTAACCTTTACATAGATGAGATTTGCACTCACTGGCTAATTTACGCTTAGCTTGGCGCACCATTATTTCCCCATTTATATGCACAATCTTATTGTGATAATTTTACATTAAAACTCTCTTAATTAGTGGTCTAGTTTTCAGGGGTCATTATAAACTAAATCACCAATACCGACATTGGAAAACAATTGATTTATATTTCGTTCTTTTATACTTTTACGAGATGATGATTGAGACTCGATAAATTGATCTATCTGTAAACGATTCTTATGTGCATAATCTAATATTGCTAATCGTTGATTATCTAATTCTTGTCTAGTGGTGGAAACTCGTAAATATGCAACATTTTTCATATTAAAAACACACCTGTCGAAATATAGGTATAATACCTACTTATTTAGTGATAATCTGTCAAATATATATCGATATATTTCATAGTTATATAATAACTATGAATACGAACGTTATTTTACTACATTTGCTCTTTGGATATAATGAAGAATAGGAAAGAACATTTAGAAATTTTAACCCTGGCTGAACGAGCAGCTTATTATGAGGTACCAGATTTTAATGAAGAACAGTGTTATGAGTTCCTTACATTAACGCAAAATGAATTAGAGTTAGCAATGAGTAGAAATTCATGGAGTGCAAGAGTCTACTGTTGTTTGCAAATAGCTTATTTTAAAGCAGTTAAACTATTTTTCAAGGTTACCTGGAGTGAAGTCAGTGATAAGACTTTTACGTTTATTTTAGAGCAATATTTTTTTAACCAAAATATTAATTTAGACAAAGTCACTAACTATGAGCATTACACTCAATGTGCAGCTATAGCCAAATCCTATGGGTTTCAAATGTGGCAATCACAGTTTAGAGATATTATACTTAATAACTCATGTTACGCAGTAATGTAATTTAACAAAGTTGTAAATGCATATTTTGTATCAATCGTAATTTAGTCAATTCTGCAATAGCAGTTTTAGTCGCATTAATATACAATTTTGTTTTTATAGCAAAATGATTTAA
>JBKDHQ010000093.1:0-1583 GCA_046336365.1 Neisseriaceae bacterium | reverse complement strand
TTCATACACTCTTGATATTAACAAAGCTTTTGGCATAACCGGCAAAGGATCTTATTGGGTTGGTGTAGCAGGTATTGAGTGTATGGGAGCAACTCGTAATATAAGACGCAATGCAGTTTATTTGGGTGGAAATATTTTAACGGCTACTGTGGAATTAGATGGTCCTGTCACAAGCGCAGCTATATCTTTTTCTGCAACATTTTCAGCACGTGCAATTACTTAAGAGGATATTTATATGGTTACATATTATGCAGTTTTGATGAATAAAATAGATGATACTAATTATGAATGTGGTATTTTAACTAGTCATCCACATGAACCATTAGTTGATGATAACGGTAATTTGCTAAGAATTAAACTTACTGATAAACAAGCTATAGACTTTATAAAGCAAAGAAATGAAAATAAGTCATTGTTACATTACAATACGCAAAATCTAAAATTTAATCTAGGTACTACACAAGTTAGTAAATGAATTATCTAGTGTAACTAACAGTAGCTTGGGAAGATCAAGATTGTTTATCACAGAAATATTAGATAATAGCAGAGAAGGGTGGTACTGTGGTACTAAGCTATTTATTAAAATTTAACTTTGCTAAAAATTGAAGATCATTATTGTGATAGATGCAAACAAGGTCATTCATAATGATGAAATATTTGTGTAGAATTATTTATTCAGGAGTTTACTAAATATACCATATGCGTTCATTAGCGTGTGCATTACTTAGGAATACTTTTTACAAATTGTCCCAAATACGTCCCAAAAATAATAGATTGTTACTGAAAACTAACTATATCAAAGTATTTTATGATGTTAGTTGTTGGTTCAATTCCCGCCACCTCCACCATCTAACACATTGAAAACACTACCTTTTTTGATTAGATTTTAGCAGTATGTTCCAAAATGGAACTAACTGCACTCAGTATGTCGGGATTTCCGACATACTGAAAAAAGTCTATAGACCTGAACTAAAAATGGTACAATAGCTCATAATAGTACCCATTCGGCTCCGAACCGTCTAAACAGCGTAATCGGGTTAGCGTCGGCGATGGGTCTTTTGTTTTCTATATTCTCTTCTAAATTACCAACTATTAACTCAGTTCCTTAATGGCTTAAAATGTTAAAATAACGCTAGGTGTATTATTGTGCCGCCCACAAATTTTGATATTTTGAGTATAAAATATGACAATCAACATAGATGACCTAATTAAATTAGGTGAAGGATACCATTTAGAATTTAAAGAGGGCATTGATAAATCATTTGCTAAGGAAGCGTGTGCATTTGCTAATGCTTCTGGTGGCAAGATACTATTGGGAGTCACAGATAAAGGGCTCAAGAAAAATATAGTACTTGATAACCAATTATCATCCAGAATACAAGATACAATAAATCATATTGAACCTAGATGCCATGCAACAGTTAGTCAAGTTGATGGAATAGTATGTATAATTAACGTCAATATGACCACCTAAAAATATTCATAGTGACCATAAAAATTCGATCTCTTAAAGCCTAAATTTTTATTTTCTAAAAGTGGTCAAGTTAAGCCATTTTCTTACCCCCTTTTCTTTTTTCTGTCCA
>JBKDHQ010000092.1:0-20398 GCA_046336365.1 Neisseriaceae bacterium | reverse complement strand
CGTAGTATGCCATAGCCTTCATTATTATTGTCTTTCTTTAGTTTGCCTAACAACTTCTCTGCATTGGCAAATGACCATATCTTTACAAACTTTCTATACTCATGATCTTTTGATACTAAATCATCTAAATATACAAAATTCATTTGATACATAGCAAACCTCTGTAAATTCAACATTTATAATAGTTATTTTACACCAAATGATTTCTTAACATTATTCTTTCTGGGGATTTTTTAAATGTTTTTGATATTTTCCGTTTTCAACAGCCCCACTATGAAAAAAATATTATATTAGATCATAATGATAAGTTATTGCAAGGTGCAGATATAATCGATGTAATAGTTAAGTTTAAAGATATTGAAAGATTAGTTTTATTTTCATCAATACCAATCAAATTAGATAATGGCAAAATTGTTGGTGTACAGGTAATTGGACGGTTTGCTAATTTACCATCCCATATGGAAATTATTTTAAAACATTCTCAACCAAATGCTTTGGCAATTACAGAATTACCTATGACTGTGGAGTTAAACAATAGAGAGCAGATGATTGTTTATTTACTAATCGCTGGATTTACTCAAGAAGAAATTGGAAAGTATTTGGGGTATTCTCGTGGACATATTGCAAAAATTATTGCAACTGCGATTTGTCCAAAGTTTGGATTAAAAGGCAGTTCTACTAAAAGATTAATTAAGTTGGCTGTTTATCATAGTGTATTAAATAATAAAATACCAGAAGATATTGCAGAACGTTTAGCTTCATTTTCATTATCCATGTAATAGCGAGCAATTTATTGTTTCTCACGTATATCGTATTTATAATGATGTAATTGCTTTATAAAATATGATACAATTCCAGATTATTATATTATACAATACCAAGTTCACAAATTAAATGCATATATACGTTATTTGATTGCATAACTTTGGTCTACTATTATAATTGCTAATTTTATCGTAAAGATGTTGTTTGAAATGACGATATTTTAATTTATGATTTTGTTATAATTATTTTGGACCACAGGCTTTCTTTGAACTTGTTTCCTTTAATGGCGCAAATTATCTTATAAAATATGAAGTAAGGTATGATGAAATTTGAGATTAGTGAATTAAAAAAATCCTTTGGTAATGTCGAAGTTTTAAAGGGGATATCTTTAAAAGTAGATTCTGGAGACGTTGTAGCATTGATTGGTAGTAGTGGCTCAGGTAAAAGTACTTTGTTACGATGTATAAATTTGCTTGAGATTCCAGGTAGTGGAACAATTTATTTAGATAATATCAAAATAAATTTTGACAAAAATAATTATATAAAAGCTAATTTAGAAAAAGAAGTCCGTAGCAAGGTAGGGATGGTATTTCAACAATTTCATCTATGGCCGCATTTGACAGTTTTAGAAAACCTAATTAAAGCCCCAATATGTGTTTTAAAGCGTAAAAAAGTTGAGGTAATAGATGAGGCAAAGCTATTATTAAATAAAATTGATATGTTAGACAAAATTGATAGGTATCCATCACAGCTATCTGGTGGTCAGCAGCAACGTGTTGCAATTGCAAGAACTTTAATGATGCACCCTGAAATTATTCTATTTGATGAACCAACATCAGCACTTGACCCTGTTATGACAAAAGAAGTATTAAAAATTATTAAACAGCTAGCATTGGACGGCATGACCATGATTATTGCTACTCATGAAATTGGGTTTGCTCGTGAAGTGGCATCTTATGCTGTATTTTTAGAGCATGGAGAAATTATTGAGCAGGGCATAGCCAAAAATGTTTTAAGAAAACCTGAAACAGAAAGATTACAAAATTTTCTAAAAAATGTAGATGAATAAAATTGTTGTTATGCATATTTTAAGCGGAGTTTTACTATGAATAAAATTAGATTGACTATATTAACAATTGGTTTGTGGGCTGGATTATTAGGAAGTAGTTTTGCATCCACTAACACTGTTGTTAAGGCTCTCTCATTTGCAACGGATGCCACTTATCCTCCATTTGAAACTGTATTGCCTTCCGGCGCTTTACAAGGCTTTGATATTGATGTTGCAAACGCAATTTGTGCAACGTTAAAGGTAAAATGTGTGTTTATGAATCAGCCTTTTGATGGACTAATTCCAAATTTAAATATAGGCAAATTTGATGCAATAATTGCTGCCATGAATATTACACAGGATAGAGCAAAAGCAGTTGATTTTTCAAAAGCATATTATAAAAATACAGCAAGCATTGTTGCCAATAATGCAACTAACTTTACGATAACCCCTCAAGGTATGAAAGATAAAACTATTGGTGTACAGCAGGGCACTACTTTGTTACAGTATTTGAAAAAAACTTATGGTAGTAATGTAAAAGTTAAAACTTATGCGAATGCTCAAACTGCATTTATTGATCTAACATCAGGTAGAGTAGATGCAGTTATGGGTGATACTCCAATTATGCAGCAATGGCTAAAAGAACATGGAAAAGGGCGATACCATTTTGTGGGAAAACCGATTTCAGATACAACTTATTTTGGATCTGGATATGGAATTGCTGTTAAAAAGGGAAATAAAGCTACTTTAAATTCTATAAATAGAGCGCTTGAAACTTTACAAAAAAATGGAAAATTAAGCCAAATTGAGGCCAAATACTTTCCTCGATAACATATGGAAATTGTTAATATTATGTTTAATGGTTTTGTTGGGCAGCTTATAGATGGAGCAAAAGTTACTATTTTTGTAGCATTTGCTGCCATCTTTATCGGTTTAATATTAGGGTTACTTGGAGCTATTTGTGAATTAAGCAAAATAAAGATAGTTAATCACTTAGCTACATGGATTAGTTCAATGATTCGTGGAATCCCTGAGTTATTAGTTATCTTTGCCATATATTTTGGTGGAACAATACTTCTTAGCAAAATATTTAGTTCACATACAGAGATAGATTCTTTTACTGCTGGCATCACTGCTTTGGGGGTAATTTATGGAGCATATGCTACACAAGTGTTTAGAGGGGCATTTTTAATGGTGCATAAAGGCCAGTATGAATCATCTAAAGCACTTGGATTATCGCCGATGACAACATTTAGAGTGATACTACTACCACAAGTATTTCGATATGCATTACCTGGGCTAAGTAACCTATGTTTAGTAACTTTAAAAGATAGTTCATTAGTGGCTTTAATCGGATTACATGAATTAACGTTTAATGCGCAGATTGCTGCAACTGAAAGTTATAAACCCTTTACATATTATATGCTTTGTGCTTTAATATATCTTGTACTTACATCTATATTTGAACTTTTATTTAAATTTATGAGTAATAGGAAAAAATATGGATATTAGTTTTATAACACAACATATTTCATCATTTTTAAGCGGCACTCTTATTACTATAGAGCTAATGTTATTTGCCTTGGCCTTAGGTTTAATATTAGCTGTAATTTTCACTATCTGTAGTTATATCAAGTTAAAGATAGTCAAATTTTTGATTTATATATACACATTTGTTATAAGAGGAACGCCACTATTAGTACAAATTTTTATTATATACTACGGTAGTAGTCAATTTGATTTTATACGAGATAGTTTTATGTGGAATATACTAAAGTCGCCTTTTGGGTGTGCTGTGATTGCATTGGCGATTAATTCTAGTGGATACTGTACTACTTTATTTCGTGGATTAATTAATTCCATTCCAAAGGGCGAATTTGAAGCTTGTAAAGTTTTAGGAATGTCAAAATTGCAAATGATAAGTAAAATAATTGCAGGTAGGTTATTACGAATTGCTTTACCTGCGTATTCAAATGAAGTAATTATTATTTTAAAAAGTACTTCACTTGCAAGCACTATAACAATAATGGATTTAATGGGTGTAACACACGAATTGATTTCTGAAACATATAAAACGTTACCATATTTATTAGTTGCTGGAATTTGCTATTTACTAATAAATATGGTAATTATAAAAATATTTAGAATATTGGAAAAATCAGTAGCCATCCCTCACTAATTACTATAGTTCTTAATCCAACTTTACCAACTAGATTATAATTTTGCTAAAACTTGTAAATTACATAAAATTTATAACCTATGTGTCGATTTGTTTATAGTAAAATATAAAAGTTATTAAAGAAATAGGTTTTATTCATGAGATCAGTTTTTTATCTATTATTATTTGGTTTCGGGATTATATTACCGATTTATGCACAATATCTTCCCCCAGAGATTGCATTTCAAACCAAAGTTGTTCAATTATCTCAAGATAAGCTTGATGTCCAATTTAAGATAGCAAAGGGTTATGCTATATATCAAGATAAAGTTCAAATTAGTATTGCCAATGGGAGTTCTGCCAAGGTTGGTAAAGCTCAATTGCCTGAAGCAATAATGGAACATAATAATATTATTGGTGATTATTATGTATATAAAAATACTGCAGATATTATTGTCCCAATATTAGATAAAGGTGATGGTAAGTTAAGCTTAAATATATCATACCAAGGATGCAAAGGGTTAGAATATTGTTATCCTGTAATTGATGAAACTAAGACAGTTATATTATCTGATATAAAAAATTCAGTTAAAACAGGCTCTGCTAGAACAGATTCACAAGATATAGTAATACAAAATCAACAAGGCTTGTTAAGTCAAATTAAAGATTTATTTAATGCTACGAATAGTAAGTCGGTAGCAGATTTTTTTAATAATTCATTTTGGCTAATCGTTATAAGTTTTTTCTGCGTTGGAATATTACTTGCTGCTACTCCTTGTGTATTTCCGATGTTGCCAATTTTATTTATTACCGTTGTAGGGCAAAATGTAGGAGTTAAAAAGTCAGTTATACTTTCAAGTAGTTATGTATTAGGGATGGCTTCTGCTTATGCTTTAGTTGGAGTAACTTTCGCTATTTTTGGTAGCAATTTGCAGATAGTGTTACAAAATAGCATAATAAACTATATTCTTGCAGCTATATTCATTATATTTAGTTTACCCTTATTTGGTTTATTCGATATTAGAATACCAGTTGTGCTACAAAATAGGCTATTACAACATAAGGCAAAGTTAAATAATATTATTAATACTTATATAACCGGGGTTCTTTCTGTTATTGTTTTATCGCCTTGTGTTACTGCTCCATTAGCAGGTAGCTTATTATATATCGCGTCAACTGGAGATATATCACTTGGTGCAATCGCCTTATTTGCTATGGGCATTGGTTCTGGATTCCCGCTGTTGTTAATTGCTGTTTTTGGTAATAAAATTTTACCTAAAAGTGGTAATTGGTTATTAGTTATAAAGGATATGCTTGGATTTTTGATGGTTGGAATGGGTATATACTTGGGTACACGCGCAGAAACAATTAAAACAACAATTCTATGTTTTGCTGCTATTCTTGCTATTTCTGGCACATACTTTTTGTTAGCTAAGAAATACTTTAATTTTAAACATAGATCGATATTGGCTTTATTTAGTATATTATTAATATTATTTTCTGGGTATATGTTTGGTTATTCAATTACTACTGATAAAGTCGTTGTTAATAACATACAAGAGGCAAGTAATCAATATCATGTTTCATCGATTGTAGTAAATAATTTGGTATCGTTAAATAAACAACTTAATATTGCAAAAACTCAAAATAAACCAGTGATATTAGATTTTACGGCGTCATGGTGTATAGCATGTAAAGAATTGGCTGTAAGAACATTTAAAAATAAGGATGCTTTGGAAAGCTTGAAAAGATTTCAGGTGATTGATGTTGATATCACTAACAATGATAAGAATGCTAAAGATTTAATGAAACGCTATAATGTTATGGCACCACCATCATTGATTTTTATTGATAAAAATGGTAATGAAGTTTCAGATAAAAGAGTTTTCGGGTTTATTTCTAGCGAAAAATTGGCACTTATCTTAAAAAGCTTATAATAATATATACATTACCTGAATTCTCACTTTTTATTAAATGAAATAAATTGATACATAGGTATAAAAAACAATATAAAAAAATTAGGATTTGCTATACATTGTAAATATATATAAACTCTAATATAATTTTTGTAGTTTAATCTTTTAGTTATTTTATTAATGTAAATTCTATAAAGTATTATATAATAGGTGGGTTGAAAAACACTTAAATCATAATTTAACGGAGTATTTAAAGAAATTGCTTGACTTTGAGTTTGAATGTAGGTTAATATACGATAATCTCTTTTTAAATCAATTCATTGTTCACAAGGTACAGGTACGAAAAATGCCACAACAATATAAACTTATATCTATATTTATTTTATCAACAGGTTTCCTTAGTGGTTGTATTGGAACTAGCTCAAATAGTAACACTAATACTCCTTCTAGTCAACAAAGCATTAATTCAGCTCATGTATTGTCTAATAATGTAACTTATGATTATATAGCTCCATTTAAAGATTACAATAATAAAATTGTGTTATCGGTACAAGGATTAGCAAGTGCTGATAAATTAACTTTTATTACAAATTTTAAGCCAGATACAGGCTGGGGTAATTGCTTTGGCTATAGTGTTTATAATCTGAATTTTGATACTAAAGAAGATAATGATAGATATTCAACTACAATTAGCTATAAAGGTAATACTAATAAACTAGATTTGACGCAAAGTTGTGACATTATGGGAACTAATTCTGGAGAGGCTATAGTTTTACATGCTGATTCAGGTCAAGTAGCTACAGATCCAATAGTATATAGCGTAACTATTGATGATAGTACTCAACTAGGCATAAAGCATCCTTGTGCTGATAATGGTTGTAAAGATCCAGGTAATGGACATGTGAATGCTGGATATTATGCGCAATGGGCAGTGTGGGGAAGACAATATAATCCATATAATATGCCATTTAATAATATAAATGATATTATTTATGCATTTATTGGCTTTGATCCAGCAACTGGTAATATTAAAAGTTTAGATGCTTCAGCGGATAGTTGGGGCTTAAGTGCGGTAAGTCGTGCCTTGTTAGAATATCCTTATATGAAAGCTCATTTATCATTTGGAGGCTGGACTAATAATGGGGTAAACACTGCACCTATGTTTGAAAAATTAGCATCTTCTGATACTAGTATGACTAATTTTGCAAATCAAGCAGTTACATTGATGCGTAAGACTGGTTATAGTGGCATTGATATTGATTGGGAGTGGTGGTCTGATTATCCTAATAATGTTGCTCCTGCAAAGAAAATGCTTGGTTTTTATAAGATATTACGTAGCGCAATAAATCAAGCCAGTAAAGAAGATGGTAAGCAATATACTCTTACTATAGCAGTTAATGGTGGCAAGGATCGTATTTTAGCTTTGCAAGATAAAAATAATCCAAATTCGGTTCCAGATTTTTGGGCTCAAGTTGCTGGTTTAGTTGACCATTTGAATATTATGAATTATGATTATAACGGTAGTTGGAGTAGTCAAGCTTATTTTCAGGCAATGTATGACTTTCAAAATGTTAACGGGCACGAGGAAGTTGGTGAAAGTCAAGGTTGGTCGATTAAAGATTCACTAGCCGCATATGTTGCTAATGGAGTTTTAGCTAAGAATCTTATAGTAGGAATTCCCCTTTATGCTAGAACTATGAAAGTTTCGTCTGCTACGAATGGAGGATTATTTCAAACAGTTTCAGGATCTGGTTTTGGTGATTATGAAGACGGGATACTTGATTATAAATGTATAATTAATCCAGTGAATGATCCAGCAAAAGGATGTGGAAGTGATAAGCCTATTGCTGATATAAAAAGCTTAGTGTTCTATAATGCTACAAATAACGTGGCTATTTTTAATCAATACGGTGTAAATGCTTATCAATCATGGGCATACAGTAGTCTCAGCGGATCATTTGTAACTTATGATGATCAATGGTCTGCTATTCAAAAGACTAAAGCAGTTGAAAGTGGGCATTATGGTGGCACTATGTTCTGGGAATTAGATGGTGATGCACAAAATCCAACACAATCAATTGTTCAGTCAGTAAAGGATGAATACAACCGTGCGCAGTAGAGAATGATTTGTTGTTGAATTAAAAGCAGGACAATGTCCTGCTTTTTTTATTAGAGGAGTTACATTTAATATTTTGGCTTTATAATACACAAAAATAAGCAATACAAATAATTTATAAATGTAGTGATTGACTTTTATACCCTTATATGCTAAAATTCATTTTCATGGTGCTTAGGGGTGCCATCACCTACAAAAGATGAATTCACCCAAATAAATTGTCTTATTTTCATACATTTTATTATAACTTTTATATTTAAATGCTTGCCAAGAGTGGGTTATGGTTTGCGAATTTTTACGATATAGGGGTTATTTAAATGTCTAAAAGAACATTTAGTCTTGAAGAATGTAAAATTCAAGCATCAATTCTATTAAAAAATCTACAATCACCAGATTCTAAAGCTAGTCAAATGGCAATGTCTAGGTTTCATGAGTTTTCACTTATAAAAGATTTAGAGCTATTAACGGCTAACGAGTACCAATTAAAACATTGTTTACAGGTTATTGCGTTTGAGTATGGTTTTGATTCATACAATGGGTTAAAATTTTATTTTACTGATACAATTAATACACAATTACCAAGTGGTGGTGGATTTCTACACAAGTGGTTTAATAATTATAAAGAAGCAAAAGCTAACTTTTCTGCAATTAATGAATTCTTATTTCCACATAAAAATCACTTTTTTATTGCAAGTAGCGGTTATATTGATTATATAGCTATAGATATTAATAACCCAGATTGGGCAAATATAAGGAATAATTGGGTTGAACCCAAAGATTTGGAAGCATGGAGACGTTTAAACTGGCAATTAAATAAGAAAGTAGGGGTACAAAATGGCTAAAGTATTACCTAAGGCAAAGTTTTTACAAGATATTTTTGGACCATTATCCTTTGAATGCAATATAAATGATTGTGTGGTTATTGGTGAAATACCACAAGAGTTAAACGGCACTTTATATAAAGTTGGTCCTAACCCACAATATGTTTTTTCAGCTAATTATCATATGTACCAATGGGATGGGATGGTGCATAAAATAAATTTTAATCATGGTATTGCAAGTTACTCAAATAGGTGGGTTCGTACTAAAAAATTTAATGAAGAACGAGCAGCACATCAGGCTATTTATGCTGGGTTTAGAGATAAAGAATTGGCATCACAAATCAAAAATGGTAAAGTGACAGATACGGTTAATACTAATGTCGTATTTCATGCGGGTAACCTACTAGTACTAAATGAAGGAACTGCACCATATAGGATTAGTGAAGAGTTAGATACAATTGGTAAATATGACTTTAGTTCTAAATTAACCACTTCAATGACGGCACATCCTCGAATATGTAGTAAAACACAACAATTAATTATGTTTAGCTATTTATCTCGTGATATTAATGGTAAAACTATTAGTTACTATGTTGTGGATAAATTACGAGACATTATACATCAAGCAAGTATTGAAGTTCCGTATAAATGTATGATGCATGACTTTGCTATTACTGAAGATTATGTAATTTTTCCATTATTTCCGTTGACATTAGATATTATGAGGTTATTTAATGGCGAGGATTTTTATCAATGGGAGCCTAAACTAGGATGTTATTTTGGGATTATGCCTAGAAATGGTACTAGTGATGATGTGATTTGGTTTCATCAAGCTGAGGCTGATTTGGCAATTCATATTGTTAATGCTTATCAAGAAAATAACCTAATTATCATGGATGGATGCTGTTCTCATAATATTCCTGAAGGTGCTAATGGCTTTGATCCAGAAAATGAACAGGTATTCCCAGCATATATAACCAGGTGGGTATTTGATCTAGGTACAAAACAAATTGTTTCAAAGACTAAGTTGGATAATGTATCATCTGAATTTCCTAAAATTGATGAAAGGTATACAGGGTTAAAGTATAATCATATATACACTACATTAGACTTTAACCCTAGGCTAGATAGGCTTGAATTTAATGCAATTGGTCGTTATGATTTGCAAAAAGGAACTAAGCAGATACATGATTTTGGTGATAGGTGCTTTTGTCTAGAACCAATTTTTGTACCGCGGCATAGTAATGCTCTAGAAGGTGATGTATTCTTGTTAACTTATGTATATCATAAGGATGAGGATAGGAGTATTAGATGCGATGAACATTGATAAGGAGCCATTAGCTATAATTGAACTTCCATTCAGGGTGCCTTTTACTTTTCATGGCTGTTGGGTTGCAAAGTAAACTCTCTATCAATCTTTAATATTACAAAATTATTTAGAGAAGGTCTGATTCATATTAATATAAAATATTAGACCACAAAAAAGTATAATGCAAAATAATTAAGAAAGTGGTATAATATCATCAGAAAGATAGCCCACTGTGAATGGGCTACCAGTTTTGTAGCTATCTTGTTAAAGATTTAGTGCTACGGGACTTCTTCTTTCCCATTTTAAGCCGGATGTTGATCTCAAATCTTAATCCGGCTTTTTTCATGGCATAAGCAATTAGTCCCAGTATAACTGAGCACATAATATGTTCTCTCCTATAATAGGTTATAACAAATTGTCTCAGTTAGGCAACGTCGCCTAACTGAGAACGACATCGCCTTGCAGCGTGCTGCAAAACCGCCACCATTATATCATTTTCAAATACGTATATTTTGCAACATATTTGTTGTTTTTGTAGAAAATTAAAAAATCCAGATGATGCGCTACCGAGTTTGAGGATATGTTACAATTATGTAGTTTATATTGCTACTTATATAATAGGTTTTTATGGGAGCAAAAATGTCTATTCTATTTGAACCACTTAATGCTGGTGAGCTTAGGCTTAAAAATCGTATTATTATGGCACCTTTAACGCGGTGTAGAGCTGGAGAGTTGCGTGAGCCTACGGATTTAGTTGCACAATATTATGCACAAAGGGCAAGTGCCGGAATGATAATTTCAGAAGCTACTTCGATTTCAGAGATGGGGGTGGGTTATCCACGTACCCCCGGTATCTGGAGTGAAGATCAGGTAACTGCCTGGAGGAAAGTAACAGAAAAAGTTCATAAAAATGGTGGAACTATATTGCTGCAATTGTGGCATGTAGGTAGATTGTCTGATCCGCATTGGTTAAATGGAAGAATTCCAGTTTCTGCAAGTGCTGTTAGGCCAAAAGGTCATCCAAGCCATATCCGTCCTATTAAAGATTTTGTAACGCCTAGAGCTTTGGAAGTTAGTGAAGTTAAAGAAGTAATAGCAGATTTTAAAGAAGCTGCCATTAATGCTAAATTAGCTGGCTTTGATGGAGTTGAAATTCATGGTGCTAACGGGTATCTTTTAGATCAGTTTTTGCAAGATAGCACTAATCTACGTACAGATGAATATGGGGGTTCTATTGAAAAGCGAGCAAGGCTTATGCTTGAAGTAACAGATGCCGTGTGTGAGATTTGGGGCAATGGTAGAGTAGGTATGCATCTTGCTCCTCGTTGTGATGCTCAAGATATGGGTGATAGCAATCCATTAATTACATTTAAATATGTGGCAAAAGAGTTAGGAAAACGTAAGATTGCTTTTATCTGTTCTAGAGCCGAATTAGGCGATGATAATCTTGCTTATGAATTAAAAAACGAGTTTGGTGGAGTATATATAATTAATCAGGAAATGACTAAAGCGAATGCAGAAATAGAAATTACAATTAGACATGCTGATGCTTGTGCTTGGGGAAAATTATTTATTGCTAATCCAGATTTGGTTGAGAGATTTCGTATTAATGCAGAACTTAATACTCCAGACTCAAGTACATTTTATACTGAAGGTGCAGCTGGCTATACTGATTATCCCATGCTAAAGTTGGAGTATGAAGAATGTGGTATAAATAATAATATAGCACAAAATGTGGAGAGTAATTATAAAGTTTAATAGAATGTTTATCTGATGCGATTAAAGGTTTTTATTCATCGACCAATTTTAGCAAGTGTAATATCGATTATTATTGTTCTATGTGGTTTAGTCGCAATGTGGAATATGCCATTAGCACAATATCCTAATATTACTCCACCAACTATCCGGATTTTTGCTTCATATCCTGGTGCAAGTGCCGAAACTATTGAAAGGACTGTTGCTGCACAATTGGAAGCCCAACTAAATGGCGTACCCAATGTATTATATATGAGTTCATCCAGCACCAGTAATGGAACATCAATAACGCTAACTTTTGAAGTTGGGACTGATTTAAACTATGCAATAAATGAAGTATTAAATAGGGTACATGCAGCAACTCCCTTACTTCCTGCTATTGTACAGAAATTGGGTATTAATGTACAAAGAAGTTCAACTAATTTTCTTTTAGCATTATATTTCTATAATGATGGTTCAGGTAGTTTTGATGCTTATTACATGGGGAATTATTTAAATAGGACCATTGTTAATGATTTAAAGTTGGTAAAGGGGGTTGGACGGGTTGGATTCTATGCAAATACTTATGCTATGCGGGTATGGATGAATATAAATGCGATGAATTCTTTAAATGTTACTGCAAATGATATCGCTAATGCAATAAGGGAACAAAGTAATGAATATATAATAGGTAAAAGTAATTCAATGCCTATTGAAAGTGCAATACTTACTTTTAGTATTGCTGGTAGTTCAATGTATACAACTGCTAAACAGTTTGAAAATATCATTATTCGAGCAGATAAAACAAAAATTATTCGACTAAAAGATATTGCTAAAGTTGAATTAGGCAGAAACGATTATAGTGTTACTCCATATGCTAGCTTTTTGAAAGATGGACAACCTTTAAATAAAGAAGTTGCTTTTATGCAAGTTATGATGGACCCGTCAGGTAATCAGTTTGAAGTCCGCAAACTAGTTATGAAAACATTGAAGAAAGCATCAGCAAATTTTCCATCTGGTTTAAAATATTATGTCGTATTTGATGGTACGCAATTTGTATCTACATCAATTAATAATGTTAAAAATGCATTAATCGAAGCATTTATTTTGGTCGGTATAGTTATTTTTATTTTTCTACAAAATATTCGTGCAAGTCTTATTGCACTCATCACGGTACCTATATCTATAATTGGCAGTTTTGCTTTACTTTATCTATTTGGTTTTTCAATAAATACGCTAAGCTTATTTGCAATGATTTTGGCGATCGGGATTGTGGTTGATGATGCAATTATTGTTGTTGAAAACATTGAGAGAATTAAGGAAAAAAGCGGAGCAATTAATATTAAACCAATTGTCGAAGCTGCTATGCAGGAGGTGTTTGGTGCAGTTATTGCAATTGCATTAGTACTATCCGTAGTATTCTTGCCAGTTATGTTTTTACCTGGCTTATCCGGTGGATTATATCGTCAATTTGCAGTTACCATTGCATGTACTGTCGTTATTTCAGCTGTAACGGCATTAACGACCACTCCTGCAATCAGTGCTCTATTATTGAAAAGGAAAATTAAACATAGTAAGTTTACGATTAAATTCTATAAGATATTTGACAAAATTTCTGATGGCTACTTATTTTTGACCAGTAAACTAATAGATTGGGGAAAATGGGGATTATTGACATTGGTAGTTACCGTGTTACTGGTTGTATTTATTTTTAGACTGATACCATCTAGTTTTATACCAAATGAAGATCAAGGGTTTATAATTGGTACAATAAATTTACCAACTAGTTCAAGCTTACAGGATACAAAAAAGGTTTCTCAGGGAATTGCTGAAAAAATTCTTAAGCAAAAAGGTGTTGATCAGGTTGCAGAGGTAGTAGGTATTGACTTTTTTGGTGGTGGCGAGAATAGCTATGCTGCCACAATATTTGCTTCTTTAAAAAATTGGGATTTAAGAAAATCTAAGCTTGAAGATGTTGATCATGTAGTCGGTTTCGTAAATTCATTAAATGGATTTTATAAAGATGTAATAATCCGTGCATTTAATTTACCTCCAATTCCTGGGCTTGGAACAACAGGTGGAGTGGAGTTTTATTTTGAAGGTAGGACAGCAGACAGCTTAAAAGAGATTGATAATAAGGCAAAAGAATTAGAAATGGCATTAATGAAACATAAAGAAATTCAAATGGCATACCACTTATTAGATACGAATTCTGAACAGATTTTAGTAAGCGCTGATATCGCTAAAACCAAATTTTATGGGGTAAATGTTGTAGATGTATATAATGTATTACAATATATCTATAGTAACTATAATGTAAATTTTGCTTATCTCATGCAGGGATTAATTTGGGTTATATTACAGGGAGATTATCGCTACCGAAGAACAACAAAAGATATGTCAAATATGTACGTAAAAAATGCTCAGGGAAATTTAGTATCAGTAGACAGTCTTGTTACAAAAAGTAGATACAAAGCACCGCTAATGGTAGAGAGGTTTAATGATTATCCTGCAACGCAAGTCATTGTTATTCCTAAGTGGGGATCTAATTCTGGTGATATAATGAATATTATTAGAGCTGAAATGAAACGTGTTGCTCGTGGATATGATTATGAGTGGGTTGGTGGTAGTTTTATGCAAACTCGATCACAGAAAACATCAATCACTGCTTTTATTTTTGCTTTTGCTATGATATACTTAGTATTGTGTGCATTATATGAAATGTGGCGATTACCACTAGTAGTTCTTATGGGTATACCTTTTGCACTACTTGGTTCAGGTATTATTTTATTTGTAAGGCAACAACCAAATGACTTATATTTCCAGATTAGTTTGATCACATTACTTGGATTATCCGCAAAAAATATCATTTTATTGATAGAATTTGCATTGCAAGGATTAAATAAAAATATGAGTCCCAAAGATGCTGTGCTTCATGCACTTAAAATCAGATTTAGGCCTATAGTGATGACATCTATTACTTTTATTGTTGGAGCTTTGCCATTAGCCTTTGCAACAGGTGCTGGTGCTAATGCTGAACATTCAGTTGGAACTGGTATAATCGGAGGAATGCTTGGGTCTGTTATCTTGGGTACTTTAGTTGCGCCTAGCTATTTTGTGCTTATTATGAAAAACTATAAACGTAAGAAAGAAGATTAATAAATTAATATAATAGGTTAAACATTATTATGCGTGAAAAGATTGTAAATCGTATTGGATGGGTTGCCTCTATCATGGCAATTGCAATGTATTTTTCATATATTGATCAGATTCTTCGTAATCTGCATGGCCATCCTGGATCCTTTATTTTACCAGTCATAACAACTATTAACTGTATTGTATGGGGGTTATACGGTTGGTTTAAAGTAAAAAAAGATTGGCCTATCATTATCTGTAATGTTCCTGGAGTTATTCTTGGCATTACTACAGCAGTTACAGCAATCATTTCATCGTAGGTTATATAAATTATGCAAAATAAGAAAAATAGATTATCTAAAACAGAATCTTTGAATATACAACCAAGAGATATCAACATATTCAGATTTTTGGATCGAGTTGGGTATGCAACTTTAGCACAAGTAACACTTGCAATAGGAGCAGTTAATACTGAAAAAGAGCAGGAATCAGTTTTACGTAGGTTATATGTCTTACGTAGATCAGGTCATATAAAAGTATTTAAGACACACATTGGAAACTATTATGCATTGGATAAAAAAGCAAAAATAAATAATCCGATTATTACTTCAATTAAACTTGATCAGTTGGAACATCACAACTTTTTAACTGAGCTATTTTTTCATGTACAGAATGAACAAGTTGAATCTGAACGAGAAGTTATAGCTAAATATAAAGTGGTCGGTAAAAAAGGAAGAGTACCTGATATGATAATCAATGATTGGATTATTGAGTTTGAGAGAAGTAGCAAAAATAATATAGATACTCAGGCGGTAGTTTTTCATTGGACAATAGAGCAGGGTAAAAATTTATGCGTAATTTATGAAACTGAAGAAATAAAAAATCGATATACTAAATCACTTAATCCACGAGTAAGACTTTTAGCAAAGGAACATTATAGGGACATTTTAAATCTTATCAATAGTGATATAAAAGCTGATGATGCAATTAATGAAAATGTAACTATTGATAATACTACCATTTTGACCAAAGTTCTACCCGATAACATCCTTCGTATTTTAGAAAAATATAAATGAATATATTAATATTCTTCGCAATAGCTTTTGTGCTGCCATATTTATTATTTATATATTTGAAGAAACAAAAAATTGCGTTAATATCTCAAGGTAAATATTCTATCATTCAAGCACCACAAGCTTCATCTGAAGATGAATTTTTCTTTGCAAGAGAAGCCTCTAATAGTAAATTAGTTAATCTAACCCACCAAGAATTAAATACGCACTTATTTGCTAATGGTACTACCGGATCAGGTAAAACGATTGCATTTATGAATTTTGTAGCAGAAGGATGTGCTAAAAGTTTGCCGCTTATTTATCTAGATGGTAAAGGTTCTCTTGATTTGGTTGAGCAAATAAATTATTTTGCTAAAAAACATAATCGTGTATTTAGAATTTTTACAATAAAACCTCATGCTGTAGACAATCCTGCATGTTACGATTTTTTAGGTTCTGGTTCATTTACTGAAAGAAAGAATCGGATTATGAAGTTATTTATTAATGCTTCAGATGCAGGCGCTGCCTATTATCAAGATCGGGTTGATCGTTTTGTAAATTCAGTTTTTAGATTGATAGATATATATCAGATGAATATTGATTTATTTAAGTTTTTGAAACTGGTACAAAATCATGATGAGTTAATTGAACTTGCTAGTGAAACTGATGATAAAGGATTACTTGACTATTTTATCTGGCTTAAAGCGCAAAAGAAAGATAGCCCAAGAGATAGAATACTTGATTTATTAGATGTGTTTATAAATTCAAGTTATGGCTATCTATTTGATATTAAAGATAAAGAAAATTTCATCAATTTAAAACGTTCTATTTTGAATAACGAGATAGTTTTATTCTTATTAGATAGTTCTGCATACTATACCGACACCTCAAAGATTGCCAAGATGATTATTAGTGATATTAATAGCGTTTTTGCTGAGTTTGGTGAAATGCGGCCCAAGAAGTTCAGAAAAACATTCTGCATTTTTGATGAATTTGCAAGCTATGCAACTGATGCACTGAGTGCTACAATTAGCTTACACCGTTCAAATGGTATGCATGCAATCATTGGTACACAATCAATCACAACCGTTGCCGAAGTAAGTAGAGAAACACAAAGAGTTGCTGAAGAGCTATTAAGCTGCTGCAATACATTTTTAGTACTTGCCACAACCAATGATAAAGATGCAACAAGACTTGCTAAAATTTTTGGTACTAAAAAACGCTACGATACTAATATCCACATTAAACCAGAAGAACAACAAGTATCAAGCATTATTAATAGGCAGGTTGAAGATTTTATTGTCTCTCCTCAGGAAATTAAAGATATACCCGTTAAAAGTGGTATAGCATATATTTACCGTAAAGCAGTAGGGCAAAAGCCAATAAAAATCCAAATCAATAAAATAGAATAAAATAAAGATGATGCTAATTATATATTTGAGATAATTGATAATGATATAAACAGTGGTTTTGATTATTATGAATATATTAAGGGTCCCAGGTTAACTTTGGTCAGCAAGCCACGACAAATATAAGGATGTTAAAATAATTTATAAATGAGGATTAATATGTTGTCCATGGTGCTTCTTGATACTAATTTATTACCTAAAGATGCTGTAATAAGGTTAACCGCAATAGCAAAAGGTTATGGTACAGTGGTTGATTATTACTCAACTAATGGAGATGAGGTAATTGAGCGATGTAAAAATTGTGATATTATTATTACCAATAAGACTGTAATTACAGAGAATCATTTATCGCAGTTACCGAATGTGAAGTATATCATGGAAATTGCAACAGGATATGATAATGTAGATGTTGCTGCTGCAAAAAAGTACAATATAAAGGTAAGTAATATTCCAAACTATAGCAATACATCTGTTGCGCAGCATGCTGTGGCATTACTATTGGAGTTATTTAATCATGTGACTTATTGGCATGATAAAGTTAATAATAACCAATGGTGTGATAAAGATAGTTTGATTAATACTGAATTGCAAGGTTTAACTTTTGGTTGTTTAGGGTTTGGTAGTATTGCAAAAACAGTAATACCAATTGTTCGTGCTTTAGGAATGAAGATAATTGTAAGTTCAAGAACTAACACTATTGATAGTGAGTTACCAGTAAAGTTTGTTGATAGGGAAACTTTATTTCGCCAAAGTGATGTTTTGAGTTTACATTGCCCAGCTAATGACGATACTTATCATATTGTTAATTCACAAAGTTTAGCTTTGATGAAAAAATCAAGTTATATAATTAATACCAGTCGTGGCAATTTAATTGATGAAGATGCTTTATATAATGCTTTGGTAGATGGATCTATTTCTGGTGCAGCCTTAGATGTTTTAGCAAAAGAACCTGCTGATAATAATCATAAATTATTAAGCTTAAAAAATTGCATTATAACACCGCATGTTGCTTATTTAACTAACCTATCAATTGAGCGTTGGCTTAATACCTTTACTCTTTGCTTAGAAGGTTTTAGTAAAAATAAGCCAATTAATGTTGTTACTTGAACTTATTAATGTCCTACAATTTAATTTTGGTTAAGGCAGATATAATTAAATATGTAAATTAAATTGATCATCGTAAGTCTTTAATTATTTAAGTGAAGAATAAATACTTAAATTAGAATATAAAGGTAGAATAAATGATTTATATTGCATTAAACACTTTATTCAATGGAGTTATTCTAGGGTTCCTTATTCAAATTGGTAGTATTATTATAAATAAACCGCTAAATAATATCGAAGGAATATTAATTGGATATACAATATCAGCGATACTAACTATTAGTGGCTATTCTAAATTAGCTGGTAATATTATGAGCATTTTTATTACCGGGCGTAAGCCAATTGGTAGAGAAATTAGCCGAATTGAACCTCTTTTACAAGAAATTATTGATAGCATAAATAAAAATTATAGTACTAATTACAAATACCAAGATTTTAAAATTAGAGTGACAGATAATAAGATAGCTAGTATTTTTGCATTAGGTTACAATACTATTATAATAAGCAGTGGTAGTTTAGATACTTTAAATGATGGACAACTTAAAGCACTTTTAGCTCATGAAGTCGCTCACTTATATTATAGAGATAGCGTACATTCGATGGCTCTTATTTTTGGCTCATTGGGTACCAGGATTATAATGTGGATATATTCTCTAGTGGTTCTATTAAGATCAATTTCCTTATCATTAACTAACACATTAAAAAGTAAAACAATAATTAGCCTATTATCATTTTTACCAATTCTTTTACTTCTCGCAATAGTTATAATAAATTGGATTTTAACAAAAGCTTTTCATTTATTATATATGGCGTTAAGTCGTAAAGCAGAATATAGAGCTGATGCATTTGTGGCAGCATTAGGTTATAAGAATGAAATAATTGAGGCTCTTGACGCTTTACGCTATGTTAGTATTGATGATAATAGTTTTATGGGTAAGCTATTGTCAGGTCATCCCGCTATAATGAGTAGGATTGGAGCCTTAGAAGATGAAGAAGCCCAAAAGCAATATTATGTGGTATTTCAATCAGGGATTGTAGTTATTAACTCTGTAATAAGTACAGATAGTAAAAAGGAGCTATTAATATTGACTGGATATTTAATATTTGTTGGTATTAGTTTACTCATATTATAATAATAAAATGAGCTAATTTTTCGGAATTAACTAAATAAGAATTGTTTCATACAAAAAAACTAATAGAACAAAAGTATATTGTACTTACTCTTTATATCTCTGTGATAATATAATAAATTTAGGTTAATTTTAGTTTTAAGGTTAATTTCGTTAATGTTTGGTTAACTTTCCACCATGATCAAAATGACAAAATATTACAACAAATCCTATATCTGTACGACGAATAAAACCATATATTCTACTTTTCGTAGACTTAGATTTAAGTTCATGGCTAAATACCCCCCAAGTAAGATTATTGTTAATTAATCTTTTAATTCCTGAGGAATTTTTTCCTGCCTTAACTTCGACCCTAGAGTTAAAGACAGATCTTAATTTTTCTATATCGTCTGCATATCTAGAATTTGATAAAGATTTTTCATCCCAATAGATAAAATACTTATTACCATGTCTCCCAAATACTGGTTTGAGATCTTCGTATAATACCTTAGCGGATGGATATTTCTTAGCTAGAAACCTCTGCACATTAAGAGCGAATATGTGGTATAATAAAATATTGATATATATGAATATATTGTGTTTTTGCAGAGGTTGAGATGTCGTTTTTAAATTATGCCCTAGATCAAATGATAGATTCGGATAATCTCCTGGTAAAGTTAAACCATCTGGTTAATTGGGACGAACTATCAGAGTTATTAAAT
>JBKDHQ010000091.1:0-6735 GCA_046336365.1 Neisseriaceae bacterium | reverse complement strand
CCATTAATAGTCGCAACAGCAATAATAGCAATTTATTTTATTATTCTTTGGTTAATTAAAAAATTGAGTAAAAATTTAAGATGGTAATAAGTTGGCAAATATCCTAGCTCAGACATTTCGACGGTTCCTTCTTGCAACCCCTTTATGAGATGGCAGATAATTTTTGAGACAACTGCTGCTAAAAAATTCGCCAAACTTGATAAAAAAATACAACAACGTATTGGGGTTGAAATTGATAGAATTATTCAAAGTGATAATCCCAGAAAGTTTGGCAAAGCTTTATCCGGCAATTTATCTGGTTTATGGCGTTATAGGGTTGGCGATTACCGAATAGTCTGTAAAATTGAGGATAGTACTTTAATCATTGTAGTAGTTAGAGTAGCAAACAGGAAAGATGTATATAGGTAATATACGATATTTTAGTAGAAAATTCGCAAGCGTAGTAAAAATGTCTGAATTTTCACGTGATCCAAATAGAACAGTATAAATTCATATCATTTTAGGTCTTATTAGCTGAGATCTATTTTTTTTCTTCACTGGGTCATAGGTTAAATTGACTAAAGTTTTTTTGAAATAAAAGATTAGTTTAGCGACTTTGCGTCCTTCCTTGATTTCTTCATAGGACAGATTCATTTCATATTGAGAGTTTATTTCATTTACTGCATGATGGATTGTACGTTTTTTAAAATCATTATATCGATGAAAGGTATTAGAGCAGCCAAAGATATAACGTAAGTTATCAACTGTTGTAATATATTGTCCTGTAGTTTTAAACTGCATTAAAAGTTCGTACAATCTGGTGGTATAAATGGAGTTAAAGCCAGATATTTCTTTTAAATTATACATAGTAAAGTTATTTCCGAGTTCTGCTAAATGTGGCATAATTTCTTCAGTAAATCTTATATCAATTCTGCCTTCTCTTTCTATATAGTGAACTTGTGAACAAACATGTATCTTAAGTATCCCTATATCAGTTTTAATTTGAAATATGGTCTTTAATAACTTATCAGTGGCCTCTTTAAGTATTTCATATGCGTGCTGTTGACCTACACCCGGGAATTCTTCCGAAAAGTCTTTAGCAGATAATGTACATTCTCGGCTAATTACAGGTAACTGTAACTGGTTACCTTCACCATCGTGTTTTTTTAATTGAGCAATTAAATTTAGTATAACTCTATAAGTAGATAAAGATAAGTCACTAAAATTTGCTTGGTTTAAGTGATTAGATTTTTGAATTTTTTTTAATTTTTTAATAGCCATATAGAATTCCATATATTTATACGACATTATACTATAAGTCGTTTTTATTGCTGTGTATAATTTGATATTTTTGACTCCGTAAACGTCGCATTTCGACTCCGTAAACGTCGCATTAAACCCCTATTTTAACTCCGTAAACGTCGCATTTGACTCCGTAAACGTCGCATTTATTTCTATGTAGCCTATATATATCAATAATTTTCATGGGTCTAAAAATGATTAAAAAATTATATAAAAATGTTATTATAAAAGGATAACTCCTGTGTATAAGTTATTTTTTAAATAAAAACAGTAACTTAAGACTTGAAATTTTAAGAATAGACCTTATAATAAAAAAATGGTTTTTATGAATCATATTGTTAATAAATATTTTTAAAAGGATACAAATGGCTACTAGTAAGAAAGTTGCTTCAAAAGCTGGCAAATTATTACCAAACAAAAGTATATCTAAAAAGTTAAAGTCACCAATAGCTTCAGCACTATCTCAATCACCTAAAAAGAAAGGAAAATCATAAAATGGCATATACAAATGATCCAAGCCCAGAAATGTTAGAAATTCTGAAAAGGGAACAAAATCTCCAATTTATTGATTATTGCCCAAGATGTGATGACTGGATGGATAAACTAATAGTATCAGGAGAATTTTCGGGATAATATGTACAAAAGTACAGTTGCAAGAAATGTAATACAATAAGACTTCCTCATGAAAAAATAATTTTAGAAAAAGAGAGTTTCAATAAAGTAAATAAAAAGACGTAATTAAATTGATTTTAAGGTATCTATAATCAATTTTTACCATATGTTGTTATGGAATGTCTATTGGAAATAAAATTGGTAAACAATTATATCTATTTAAAACATTTTAAGAGATACTGTCGGAACAGCCACCGAAAATTATATAAGCCCTTCTCCGGCAATGGAAAGCAAAAACCCTAATCCTTATTATAATCCTTTAAATAATCGGCACTACAAACAGTCTGTTCAAAAATAAAGTTGGAAAACGTGCCTTTTAAATAATCTATAAGTGGCCATAAAATTTATGGCCATAATCAGATAATATTTTCTCGCCGATGGCGAGTAAAGATTAAGTAGAAGCATTTGCTATGCAAATGCAATAAATATGTTGTTCGCTACGCTCACACAAAAATCAAACACAGCATATTCATAAAGTACCTCTTTAAATCAATTTAAAAGGGTCTATAATGCAAAATTAACCCTTATCTGGTACTTATGTATATTCGAACTATTTTTGATAGCTTAAAACTCGATTAAATAGGTTTAGTCAAAGATGTAGAATCAAAAAGGGTAATTAAAGCGGATAGGCATGTTTCTTAAGCAAAGGTTAACGCACGAAGTTGCTTGTATTTTAACAAAGGATCTGGGTTATTAGGGGGATTTTCCCCCTCCACGTTCGCTACGCTCACTGCGCAACCCTTTGGGTTGCTGCCCCCTGTTTCTCTAATTATAAAATTTTGCTATATATAGAGCATATATAAGTTAGTATCTATATTTATATAATAATATATTGCTAAATTTATAGCGGATATATGGCGTTCATGTGTTATAATGTAAGCGCGTTTGATTGGCATTAATGCCTAATGCCTTCCTAGTGTGCGCTAGAGCGCACGGCAGGCTAGCCGCCTAGGGGCGGCTTAGGCAAATAATATATTGTGCTAGCGGTGTGTCGTCTGCGACGCCAACCCAACCCTATTTTACCACGTGGATAAGGTGGACGGTTCGGTCGTCGGCAATAACGCCCCTGAGGGGGATATTGCCTAGCCCTCACCTTAAAATAGGGTTGGGTTGGCGTCTTTGCTGGGGCAAAGCCGACCACCCGCTGGCAGGGCTACGCCCCCACAGCGCAACCGCACGCTAGGGCGTGCTAAAACCGCTGGGGCGGTTTTTTGCTTGTGGCACCCCCCGCCTTGCTTGCCGCCTTAGGGGCGGCGTGCGCAAGGTGCTTGGCTGAACGCCGCGCACCGCCATACCCTCTAGTTTAATGTCGGGTAATGGCGGCGGTTGTGGGTCATAGCTGTATTTTTTATTGAATATTTACTTGTTTTTAGGAGATGAGAGTTATGGAAGATAAGAAAAGTACGTATAGAATACCCCGATTTTTAAAATTACAGCCAAGAGATATGGTGATTTTTGAGTTTTTGGATAGAGTAGGTTATGCACATTTAAGGCATATAACGGCAGCATGTGGAATAGAGAGTGATGAGAAGGGGCAAGCAGCTGTATTGCGTAGGTTATATTTATTGAGGAAGTTTGAGTATATAAAGTCGTTTGGAACGCATATAGGAAATTACTATGCATTAGATAAGAGGGGTAAATTAAAGAATGCGTTAATAAGTTCGGTTAAGTTAGATCAGTTAGAGAATCATGATTTTTTAGTTGATCTGTTTTTTTGTGTAAAAGATGCTGGGATAGTTTTGACAGAGAGAGAATGTATAGCGAAGTATAAAGTAGTGGGTAAGACAGGAAGAGTGCCAGATATGCAGATAGATGATTATGTAGTTGAATATGAGAGGGATTATAGAAGTGCAGCTGAGATAAGTATGTTAATCAACTATTGGACTATAGAGCAGGGAAAGAACTTATGCATAGTCTATACCAATGAAGAGATAAATAGTAGATATTCTAGATTAATGAATGTAAAGGTGAAATTGATAGCAAAAGATAATTATAAAGACATATTAAGGATAATTAGTAAGAGGGAAACAGAGGAAGATAAGGGGCAATTAGATGATAAGGCGAATGTAATTACTCGGGAGCAAACAAAGGTTGGCAATATCTTGGATAAATATAAATAACTATTATTTTTGTAGTTATTTAAAGAGTTATCAAAAGACTATATAGGATATAGCAAAGAACAATTAGATATAGCTATTAGAAATAAAGGGTTTGAACAATTAATGGAGGAATAAAATATGAGTAGAATACTGAAGGAAATGACAGAAGCAGCTGAAGGCTTAAATGGAATTGGTTTAATGTCTGATAAGCGTTTAGATGAAATAAAAGCTATTTCAATTCCAAAGCTTAAATTATATACTGCAGAAGAAATAAAAACATTAAGGCAAAAATTACATCTTACACAGAATATATTTGCTAAATGTATTCATGTAAGCCCATCTTTGGTAAAAAAATGGGAGCAAGGCATAAGACATCCCGCTGGATCAAACTTGCTTACACTTAATTTGATAGCAAAACAAGGTCTTAAGCCACTTTTAAATTTGTAACCAACCTCCAGAGTTTAAAAGATTCCTAAAAACTTTTTACGTTTTTTAGATGTTTTATCTTCTAAAAGATAGCTTTGTTGTTGGCGTAATTCATCAATTTGTGATTTTAGCCATTGTTCTCTGTCGTGTGCGTGCTTTAATTGTTCTTTTAATAAGTTATTTTCGCTTTTTAGGTTGTCCGCTTGTATGTCAACCAATGTTAACTTTTGTTCATTTTTAGTGTTCACTAGTTGTATATTTGGAAAAACTCTTATTAATTCTGCTAGCTCCACATGTACATCTTTTTTATTTCTAACTACACTGATAATTCCTTTATTTATATAATTTCTATATAATGAGGTGCGACTGATGCCGGCTAAGTTTGCTGCCTCAGTAATGCTAAATTTTGTTTGTTCATCCATGTGTAAACCTTTGTAAACTTTGTTACGGCTAAATTGTAACACACAATATAATATGGGCAAGTGAAAAAATTTTGCAAAAAAAGTGATAAGTAATATATAATATTAGTTATTAAATATTAAATATTATAGGAAAAGTATCATGGCACAATTGTTAATTCACGTATCAGACAGGTTAGTAAATAGATTTAGGTCATTAGTACCAGCAAAGCAAAGGAGTAAATATATAGAGAATTTGCTAGAAAATAGTTTAAAAAAAGAAGATGAAATCCTTTTGAATTGTGCAAGGCAGATTGAAAGTGATGAAGATATTAATGAGTTAATATATGATTTTAATAATACTTCAGGAGATGTAGTTTATGAATAAGAAACGTGGAGAGGTTTGGTGGGTAAATTTAGATCCTACACTGGGTGCAGAAATTAGAAAGCAAAGGCCATGTGTGATATTGAGTCATTCTAGTATTAATGAGGTGAGGCGTACTTTGGTTATAGTTCCCTTATCTAGTTCGCCAAAGCCGTATCCACCGATTGCGATAAACGTAAGATGTCAAAACAAAGAAGTTGTTGCGATATGTGATCAGATTAGAGCGATAGACAAGGTAAGATTTATAAGTTATATAGAAGATATGGAAATTAAAGATTTGGAACAAATTGAAAAATCAGTGAGAAAGGTGTTAATGTTATAGGTGTAAATCTTTGTTGAGTTAAGTACAATAAAAGTTTAATTTTATTGTATGAAACAAAGCAAGCAAAATATAGTACAGATAAATAGGAAATTTTATATTTATTGCACAATTATGGTACGATACGTTTTTTTATATTTAATTGTAATAAAATTATGAAAATTGGTTATGCTAGGGTAAGCAGTAATACCCAAGACTTAGAATTACAAACGCAAGCATTATTAAATGTAGGTTGTGTAAAAATATACAGTGAAGCAATAAGCGGTAGAGATAATAATCGTACTGAACTTATGTCAATGTTTGACTACTTAAGGCCTCATGATATAGTGGTTGTGTATAAAATTGATAGAATTGCTCGTTCTCTGAGGGGTTTAATAGAAATTATTGAATTATTGAATAGCAAAAATGTAGAGCTTATATCATTAGACTCTGGTGATAAAGTTGATACAACATCTCCAATGGGGAAGGCATTTTTTCAGATAGCGGGTGTTTTTGCAGAACTGGAACGCAGTATGATTAATGCAAGAACTAAAGCAGGTATTGAAAAAGCAAAAGAAGATGGAGTTATATTGGGAAGGAGATTGGGCAGTAAAGGTAAAACAACTGCTGAAAAGATTGAGAAAATAAAGATATTTTTACAAGCGGGCAAGACTTATGATTGGATAGCTAAGGAGTTGTCTGTAAGTAAACAAACAATTTCAGATATAAAGAAAAAATTGTAGCATAAAGTTTAATTGACTTTTAGGCTCATGTACCTTATAATAGTGTCATACATGTATTACTTTAGGGGAATAAGCTATGTTATCAATAAGAGTATCTAATGATATAGAAAAAAGGCTTGAACATTTAGCCAAAGAAACAGGAAGAACAAAAAGCTTTTATGTAAAGAAAGCACTTATGGAATATCTTGAAGATATGGAAGATATTTATTTAGCGGAAAAGGCTATAGAAGAGATAAAATCTGGTAGATCTGGTACAATCAAATGGGAAGATCTTAAAAAAGAACTTGCTTTATGGGGTTGCAAGAAGGAACCGTCGAAACGTCTGAGTTAAATTTTTTCTGATTTTTCATCCGAAATTACACTAGATAAGATATTCTCTAAATCTATTCCAGAGTCTTGATTCTCAAATAAATATTGCCCTATCATGTGAATA
>JBKDHQ010000090.1:0-3924 GCA_046336365.1 Neisseriaceae bacterium | reverse complement strand
CTTACCCTCTGTCTCTGATAATTCTTTATCTCTGCATTATTCTGCCGCGCTTCGCTTGCCTGCTCAAAAAAATAAACAAAACAAGTTTTATGTATTTTTTTGACCTATTTTTTAGTTGCATTTCATTTTTTAATTTGCGTGCGTAAAAAGAATTGTGATTTTAGTGTTTAATCCCAGTTAGCATAAGGGGTTTCAGTGTCTTGCTTAGTTTCTCGCATATTAGTGTTTTTATTAGTTGAATTATTATTTTGAGCTTGATTAATAGCATCTTGAGGTATTGGTTTATCCGTATAACTGAAATCCAATACCTCACGCATGCGGTTTAGATCATCCATAAGTTGAGTGCTGCAAATCCCAGTATTTCTAGCTGTTTCAAATAATTTAGCAAATTTGAGCTTATCATCTAAAGTCAAAGTACGCTCTTTAAACATTCCATAATTATCATATTCAGAAGCATTGAAATTTTTATCAATAATATCTGCAACCAATTGATTAATTAGGCAACTAGTTGCTTCATCAATTGTACCACCCAGTACTTTACTATGCAGGCTATCATGCATATAACCCATAGCGTATGAACCCCCACCACTATCAAACATGCTTGGTGGTATACCTAGTCCTTTATAAATCTCCTGGTCATAAAATTGTAGTATCTGAATAAACACCTGGAGTTCACCGGTCACATCAACTGCCTGCACATCGAAGGATGTACCTTTCATACCAGGCAATACAAATGTACCAGTTCCTTCTCGTTGTTCAGCGACTTGTAGACCGACATCATAGCTAGTGGTAACATTGCCATTATCATCCTGGATTTGCTGTTGTCCATCGGTATAAATTACCATTTGTGGAAATGCTCTAAATTGTAAGGCAAGTGCCATAAACTGCTGAATACCATATTTAAGTAGATAAATATTGTAAATCCGTCTTAATATACTTCGACCATATGGATTATTAAAATTATCAATACTACGATTTACAAAATGAATACACTTATCTCGTGGTATTTCTACTAAACCAAATAATTGCATATATGGTTGTCGTGCTGGATAATCTAAATCCCCAAGTGAAGCTAATGGGTTGATTCCAACTAGTTGATTAGTTTGCATATTCATATGCATATTTTGATAGCCAGGTTGATATGAATTAATGATATACTGAAATACTCCATTACGTTCTTTAATATTTCCTTGTTCATCAACAGCAAATATAGTAGTAATTGGTGGCATTGGGGTTACATGACTAATTAAATATTTTCCAGTTTTTCTTAATGCATCTTTATCAACTACTTTTTCACCAATAAAATATCCTGCCCACATTGCAGTTAGCATTTCTTTAATTAATCCCTGTAAGCCACCTTTTAGATGTTTAAGATTATATCTCACTAATTCTTGTATTTTTTCATTATCGTGGTAATAGTCACCTATACTACGCGCAACTAATGCACTATTAATTTCTAATCCATTAGCAATAATTGGATCAGTGTATGCCATACGTTGAAATGTACTAATACTAACTGAGGATGGATTAGTTATAAAATCTCCTACAACATTATACATATGCGGTATTGCTGTAGCTAATGCATCTTTTTGTTTAATATCTAATTCAGGCATCATATCAAAGATAATGTTCTGGAAATTCTGCAGAGTTTTATTGATGTTATTTAGACTATTAGGTAGCTTTTGTTTAATGCCAAATTTGCGAATGTCATTAACTTTTAGTGGTGGTTTTTGCGAATTGTTTGAGTTGTTTTGTGAGTTAGTTAAAGAAATGTATTGTTGATTATTTGATAGTTCTTGTATTTTATCTTGTGATTTATTTTGTATTTTATTTTTTAATTTGCTATTCTTTCTTTTGTTTACCATCTTGGTATCCTAAACTGACGATTATGATTATTAAGATTATTTATTCTAACGAAACTAGATCTTCCAAATACTTTATTGGCTAGATTAGGAATAGCTAATCTTTCTAAACTATCCAGACTTGGTAATTTAATAATATTATGCTTTACATAACCTAAAAACATAGTTGTACTATCGACTAAATCATCAACACCATCTTTTTGTCCAGTAAATTGGCATAATTGCTCAATAAAAATATCAATTCTTGGATGCAACCTTTTTGTGGGTACAAATACTCGACTATTAACAAATTCATCTAATACATATTGAGCTCGCTGTAGTTTACTTTTATTGGCTGGATCAATGCCATATACTCGGGGGAAGTATTGATTAAGTTCATCTACTAATGCTGCACCATTAGCTTTTAGTTCAACTAATATGCCAGTATAATTAGGATATATTCTTATTAGTTCAACTACCTTATTTTTTAGTTCAATGAAGTTATACTTGGCATTATAAAAATCTAGTAAATAATAGCGATGGTTATTAATTCCCCATAGTGTAATACCACAATCATCGCCATGTTTAGCAGTTTTAGTGAAGTTAGTATCTATTGAAATATATACTTGCTGTATTTCAGGTAAGGTTTCATATTGATGGAAATAATCGCGCTGAAAGATTAAACCTTTTTCATCTAACGGTTCTTGTTGACATAATGCTTTCCAGGCTCTTATGTCGGTTTTAAATTCAGCATAAAGGTGTTTTTTATTAATATCCAGATATTCACCAACATTACGTTTATCATAATCATAATTAGCATGGTGAGCCTCTTTTAATGCAGGAAAGGTTAGGATTTCCCACTTAATATAATCAGCTTCATCTTTGTTTAATTCATTTTCTTTTTTAATACGGCCAATTAGATCATCACTATGCCAGCGAGTAGCAAATACTATCTTAATTGTATTGGTTTGCTGTCTGGTTCGGGCTGTAGTTGCATACCAATTCCATACCTGATCGCGGATTTTAGGACTAAATGCTTCTGAATCATCTTTAAAATAATCATCAATAATCAGTAAATGTGCTGGTTTCCCAGTTAGCATAGTTCTACGTCCAGCAGCTTTAAAGCCACCACGATTAGAATTAACATTACTAAAACCTAAAGCGGTAGCTTCTTTCTTTTTCTTGATTTTACTATCTAATTCTTCATCCACATTCCATTTAATCTTACTATTTGGAAATACATCGGCATACCTATCTGACATAATTAATGGTAGTATTTCATTTTGTACTACATCTTTAGCTCGTTCTTCATTATAGGTGGCATAGACTAATCTTTTCTCTGGAAAGCGGCCAAATATGTAAGATGTAAGTAAAAGTCCACACAATAAAGTTTTCCCATGTTGAGGGCTAAGCTCAATAATTAAATTACCACGCCCACTATCAATTAACTGTTGTATTTTATTCATAATAATATCATGATACCATTGCCAGTCAAATTCAGGTATCATGAATTTGCAATAATTACTAAAATTATTAATTCTTTGCAGCAGCAACCAGTTATTGGCTAATTCAATCTCGGTTTGGTTAGCATCGCCATTCTTGATTTTTTCTAAAATTAATTTAATTTGCTGCATTATCAGGCAAAGAAATTAAAATTAACTAATAGTAACTGTTACATTTTTTGCATCAGTGCTGCCTGCTAAACTTGCCCGCAAATAAATACCATTAAATGATAAGCCAGAAATTAAGCCACTTTGAGTAAAAGCTAATGGTTTACCATCAGCAGCTAATAGTGGATTCCAGGTTATTGCATCTAATGACCAACTATGTTGTCAAGTCATTTTTTAAAAAGTTTCATTTTTTCATTTTTTCACTGCCGCCCTCCGGTTGGCTGCTGATTAAGCTACGCTTAATCCAGACTTGATAATACATTTATATATTTCATTTCTTAAATTTGAGGACAAATATTTTTGCGTTCTAGCTCTTTAATTTTTGCATTAGCAATTATTAAAATTTTTCTCATTAAAGCAACTAGCGCTACCATTGGCTTTTTGCCTTTAGCGATTAGTTTTTTATAAAATTC
>JBKDHQ010000089.1:0-799 GCA_046336365.1 Neisseriaceae bacterium | reverse complement strand
TAATCTCTGGTATTATCAAAAAATTTCTTATATATATCAATGAAAATATTACCTTCACTTCCATTATTTTGTTCAATTAATTTATTAAACCACTCATGATTAATATGAGCTATTTTAGATAATAGATTATCTGGATCCTTTATTATATTAGCCATTTGAAATTAATCCTAATTTTTTATAAAGTGTAGCACATCTACTCGAAGTATTTCAACTACATCATGTGCTGGCCGCCATTAATAGCGATTTCGCTGCCAGTAATAAAAGCGGCACTATCGCTAGCCAAATATTTTACTAAATCAGCACCTCTGAAGGTGTCCCAAGGCGTCCAACCGGAATAGTACTTATTATCTTATTTCTAATTTCATCAGGAACTGCTAAGACCATTTCAGTTGCAATATAGCCAGGAGCAATAGTATTTACAGTTATTCCTTTTTTTGCTGTTTCTTGCGCAAGAGCCATAGTAAATCCGTGTATACCAGCTTTAGCTGCCGAGTAATTAGTTTGCCCAAACTGCCCTTTTTGTCCATTAATGGATGAAATATTAATTATTCTACCCCACTCTTTTTCAAGCATATCATCTAAGACTTGTTTAGACATATTAAATACGCTATCTAAGTTAGTTCTTAACACAATATCCCAAAAATCCTTAGTCATTTTTTTTAATGTACTATCCTTTGTAATCCCAGCATTATTAACTAAAATATCAATTGGACCCACATCTTTTTTTATTGCTGCTACAGATTTTTCACATAAATCAAAATTAGATACATCACATTTATATGCTTTGAACGAATACCCA
>JBKDHQ010000088.1:0-698 GCA_046336365.1 Neisseriaceae bacterium | reverse complement strand
ATGTTTGTAATCAATTGATAATAAAAAGAAATTACAAAATTAAACACTCACCAATTTGGTGAAACTAAATTTTCTATAAATAAATTGGTAAATAACGGTCTGCATTAATTTTTAATATTCAACTACGTTTTTTAGGATTATATATACTGCATATAGTAAAATGAAAAGGACTGAGTATAATAGTTTTGTCGAACCCAAGCTTACAATAAAACTAATTGAGCGATTAATGTGCTTTATACCAGAGCATGTTAAAATAAATCCTAATAATATAGGTGAATTTAACTGTATAAATGATAGGCTTGATAGCTTGATAATTCTCATACAAAAGTATATAAATGAAATAGATTTGGCAGAACTTAATGAAAGTAAATTTGAGTTTGAAGAGTCACAATATGTGAAACCGCAACGTAAAAGAAGCACCCAATCCTTATGTACGACAACGACCACCACTACATCTACCACAAGTATACAGTCAACATCTTCAGAAAACTATGAGGTGCAACAAAAGCAATCTAAATTCAATCGAAGAGAAATTGTTACAGATTCCAGCACACAAAATCTTATACCAATTAAACCAAATAACTAGTCAGATAATATGTTATAATAATGCTAATATAATAACATTATTGTGGAGTAAATTATGACAGGGAAAAGTAGACTGGTTGATGATGAGACTCTAAGTAAAGCACAAAGCATGT
>JBKDHQ010000087.1:0-36901 GCA_046336365.1 Neisseriaceae bacterium | reverse complement strand
TTTAAATATTTCGAAGCGGTGGACTATGCCTATTCGGGATTGGGCCCCAGCCTATCAACAAATGTTAATTAAATTTGATAAAATTTAAGCTGGAGCTACTTATGAAATTATTAGACGAGCACAAAATTCAGGACAGACTCTAACATTTATAATCTTCATTTTCTTAGGTAATTGGTTTATATTTGTACCCAAAACATATCATTCTGCTTAGCGCATCATCTTATCGTTATTCCATACCCCCTGATACATTATATTTTTATTCACATCAGTTAGTGTGCCCTGACCATGCCTTAAGCCCATTTGCCACCCTCCATTATACATATTTCCATTAGAGTACTTCATTGTCCCCTGACCATTCCTCTTATCATTTACCCATTGTCCATCATATACACGTCCATCAGCATACTCCATGCTACCTTTACCAACCTTCTGACCATTCAGCCAATTTCCTTTATAGATATTTTTATCACAATCAGTCATTGTACCCTGCCCATGTGGACTAAAATTGTACCATTCCCCTTCATATGTAGACCCATTTGGAAGAGTTATTACCCCTGTGCCATAATTACTATCTCTCCATTCTCCTTGATAAACATATGATTCGCCCTCCCTGATAATAGTCATTTGACCTTGACCATGCCTTTTATTAACTGACCATTGTCCGTCATATACACGTCCATCAGCATAGTTCATTTGACCTTGACCATGCAACATTAAACATTGCCATTGTCCAATATAAGTAGAATTATCGTTAAAAATTATTTTACCGGTACCGCACTTATCATCTTCCCATCCTCCTTTATAAATATTTCCATTAGCAATCATTTTACCTCGCCCATGTATGCCACCATCTTTCCATTTTCCCAAATATTTATCATTATTAGAAAAAGCCATTATACCATAACCATTTTTCTTACCACCAGAGTCAACTTGGCCAAAATATTCACCATCGCTGGTTGTTTCTCTAATTATTTTAAGATTAGAATCCTTCACCCAATCTAGTTTATCAAATTCATAGGTTTCGCATAAATTTCCATAAGTAGGTTCACTTAAACCATAAGTAGTTAATCTATCATTTACTATGGCATCAAATTCAATTTGTTTAGCTAGTTCTTGATAGAAACTTAAAAAATCAAATACATCTTTAGTAAAGATCTCTTGATTAAAGTTATCAGGTTTGAGATTAGAGGCAATTATCTCTTGGAATTTTTCTTTATGTAATGGATTTGCAAAAAATAAAGCTAATAAATTAAGTTGTTCTGCATCACCACTGATCATCTTATTCAAATTTTCTGCATTCTGCAATTGAGCACTAAAAGTTAAGATTAATTTAAATACTTTTAAAGTGTCATTAGTACAACTATGCATTAAATTTGAATAATTTACTGTTAAATATTCATAAATAGCATCTTGCATAAAACTAAGCTTACAAATTTGATCAAATTTTTCCCTAGTTTCTGGATTATCACTCATACATAATTTAGCAAACTCTTGCCAATTTTCTTTTATTAGTTCAGCAAGTTTGCTATGAACATTATTTAAAGAAAGTTTTTCCATAGAATTCAGTTGCTCTTCACAATAAGTAGATAAAGCACCGTTAAATTGTGGCAATAATTGCTCTAAATCGCTAATTTGATTTTTTTTATAACTCTCCCCTTTTACATAATTTTTAGCAAGTTCTAAGTCTTTATTATATTCTTCTAATTTAGCATTCATTACTTGAAATAATGATTGCCACAAAATAATTAATGGTTTATGTATACTTTCTCCTAAATTAGGTATAATAACCTCATCTAATAAAACTGTTTCAGATGAATTCCCAGAAATATTATTAAAGAAAGTGAATACTTCATCCTTAATATTGTCTTCTTCACCTTCCAATTTCTTTATAAGTTTACTTAATATTGATTTTATGTTTATTATATTAGTACCATCATTTATTTTATAAGGTTGCGATTGTGTATACAATTTCAATAAATATTTGCGTAATGTCATAAAATCATCGTCATTAGATAAATTTGGGTAAAATACTTCAAGGTAATCAAAAATGCCACTTAAATATAGCATTGTTCGCATATGCGGAACATCATTTCCACTTAGTTGCTCTAATATATCATTAATATCAAACATCTTAATAAACCATTCATGAGTTTTTACATTGTATTTTTGTTGTTCTGGGGAAATATACATTGTTACCTTTGATAATAATTGATATATTAACGATTTTTGACTATATACATTAATATGTTTACTTAACACTTTTTCACTATTCGTTCTATATGATTTATATAATTTGTCAAGTCTAGTTATGTTTTCTGAAAATTGAAGATCTACAATAGTTGAAATTTCTTTTGTGCTTTCATTTTCCTTATTAATTTCTATAATAAGTAATATAGCTTCACCATAATATCGTTCAACAGTTTTAAGATTAAAGTAGTGTTCTGTATAAAATTTTGATAATCCATCGCTTAATTTATGATATTGAAAAAGATTTAAATAGTATTTGAATGCATTAATTACGTAATAAGCACTCTTATTGCCTTTATAATTATCCATTAACTCTTCTAAATGCTGTTTGATACTCTCGTTTTGACTTTTACTTAAACGTAGTTTCACTAATTCTGCTATTTCTTCATCTGGTTGAGTCAAATTAGAAACATTATTAAAAAGTTTTACCTCATAATCTTGTAAAACATTCCCCTCATTAAGGTTATTAATTGCCTTTTCTAAAAGACCACGGATTGTATATAATCTACTAATAGCAATACCACTTGTATTTGAACTTTCTACATTTAATGTTTTAAAACATAAATTAAATAAATCTTTAAATTTAGAAACAGCATTACTTGATAAATTATATGTAATAATGCCGTCTTCGACTGTGGCACCAACTGTATCAAAAAAACATGCTAAATGGTTTAAATTATCTATCTCTTTACTTTGAATAAAATCAAGCTTTATGCCTGATTTTAGGTCATTCCCGATTGCCCCTACTGTTTTAGCAATTTTACTCAAACTATGAGTAAAATCCTGCTCTTGAACATTCCAGCTTAGCTGTATAGCACTCAAATCTTCACTCATCCTAGTTGCCTTATTGACAAAAGCACATAGTTCTTCAATCTCTTCATTTTTATCAGCAGAGCTTTTATCTTGATTTCCTAAATTAGCGCTAATTTGCTTAATCAATAACTGAGAATCAAAAATAATAGTTTTGCCATTAGCTAATTTAACTTTCAAATATGGCGCCCTAACCTTCGAAAACTCCAATGGATCTTTTATTTCTAACCAATTCTCAAAATTACTTGTAACACTTTGTAATATAGATTTCTCATTCTCATCAAGGTATATAGATGTAGATGTAAGATCTAGAGTATCATTGTTAACTAATACCATTAATAATTTCTGTATTAAATGTATGTTATTTGACACTTCCAGAGCAAATTTACCAACGATTCTATTCATTGCGCTAAAGTTAGACATCAATTCACTATGTAAATAATTAATTGTAACTAGCGACATTAAGTCAAAGCTTTGCAAAGATGCTAAATTACTGAATATTTCAACATAAGCACTGCTAGAATTAGTTTGTGCACCAACTGCTATTTGATCTAATACTCCAAGAGTATAAAAAGCTCCCATTACCCGAAACGCTTTTACAGTTGAAGGGATACCTCCCCCAACTCCTTGAAATATCGCTGAATAAACTGAAGGTACTTTACTTAAGCTAACAGAAAAATCCTGTCTAGTAAGATTATGATATAATTCAAATATTTTTTTACGCTCTTTATAGATGAGCTTTACTTCAATAGTCCGCTTATCTGATATAGATATTTCTTTTTCTATATCATCAAAATTATTTTGAAAAATCATACCAAAACAAGACATCACCTCATCAAATACATTTTTTGCCTCATTCAAGTCTAATTCAGAATCACTTATAGACTTAATACATATATTAATACTTCTACAAAAAATTTGCTGATCGTTTGCTAATTTATTATTTTTACTACATATTATCATTAAATTTTTTACTATCTCAAATTGCTTTCTAGCAATGCTCTCAAGTCTAAATTTATTATAGGACTCTAAGGCACTAATACTAGAATCAATGTAAGTAAATCTTCCCAGATTATCTTTAATTTTATCTACAGTTTGGCTTAATAAAGCATTTTTATCCTGATGCAATAATACATTTTTTCTATTAAGCACCTTATTACCAGACCATAGTATAAATGCATTATTCTTATCCACTCTTTTTTTAATACTTTTAAAATTATTACTGTTTATATAATTATTAGCTTCATTAAAATATTCGATAACTTCTTGAGTAAAATAAATGCTAAGTAATTGTTTAGGGATGGCCAGATACCGAGCATTCAATAACTCAAAATCAGTAAAATTTAATTTTTCATGCGGAAAATTTTGGGAAACTACTTGATCAAATACGTTAATAAAATCTCTAATAGGTGCAGTATCATTCCCACTATTTTTATCAGAGAAATCAAATAATATTTCTAACATTGCCAATTGAATAATATCGCCTTCACTAATTTCATTATCCTGATTATTTTGACTAGTTTCAATTTGACATTTAAGAGACATATAATAGTCATAGAGTTTTTGCACAGATTTTCTTGCCATATCAACAGCATTTTCTGACATAATCACTAGTTGTGGGATTGGCGCTATTCTTGTCATAGATTTATCAACTGTTGCATTACCTTTATTAATTTCATCGCAAAACATTACAAATTGATTGAGCATTTCTAAATCACTAAAGATATTTTTAATGTACTTAAACAATTGACTATCCTCAATTTGACTTTTAAGCTCTCCTAATTTTGCGCTATATTGAGTTATGTGTTCCTCCATAATGCTAGTATCACAACCAAACTTCAATTCAAATTTACGTTTTTGTAAACTATTTAATTTTTCAGTTTGTATACTCAAAAAATCGCTAATTAATAGATTTGAAGCTTTCTTCTTGGGTATCTGAATACTAGCAATTTGTGATTCATAGCCCACTAAATTCTTTTTTGTCAGCTTCATAAATTTATTTAAACGACGCGAATCCGATACTGTATTTACTAAATTTTTGAAATATTCTTCTAATATTGATTTATCCTCAAACCTTGCTGCTTCTAAAATTAACTCATACTCTTGTCTTAAGTAATTTAACTTCTTATCATTTTTTACTGATGAATCTATATTATAAATTACATCCTTAGCAATCTCGGTCAATGCAAATTTTTCTTCAAATAAACTTAGTTGGAAAATATTACTTAAATCAGGTGACTTTGCTTTCTTTGTTTTTTCAGACTTTGAAGCTAAATCTTCCATAAACTCTTCTTTATTACTTGAATCATGAAATATATTATGTACGCTATAAATATTTTCATCAGATCTAGGGCCACTGAAACTTTGCAATTGCTCATCAATGCGAAAAAGTAAACCCTTTTTTTCTCCTAGTCGTAAAGATTCACCACCTAATAAGTTCCATATCAACATCTCTTGTTCCATAACTCCGAACTCTATAAGGCTTTCTAAATTATCACCTACTGTAATTTTAGATAAATCATGATAATAATCGACAATGTCAGATACCACATGTTTTCTTTTATTCAATAAATTATATGCACCACGGCATTCAGCAATTTGTATACTTGTTCCGAACTGTATAACACTAACATTTCCTTTTTTAACACTATCTTTGTCACCTATACATAAACAACTCAAACTAAATTGGCCTGTTTTATCATCTAATAAAAAGTACAAAGTTTCCATAAAGTATTTTGATAAGTTATTCTCTTTACTTTGTATATCTCCTAGAAATGAATTCGTTAATATATCCGCTATAACTTTACCATATTTAGCCTCAATGACAAGTTGAGCACTTAATAATCCAACACTACGTGCAACAATATATTTACTTAAATCATCCTTTAATTCCCCAGCATATTTATTATCAGTTAGATATCTTACTTTAACTGCATAAACTTGAAGAAAATTAAATATTTCTTCAATATCGTTACTATTGATTCGATCTAATAATTGCTTAAACCCAACCTCACCATTCTTAGCAATCACACTTAGTACAGCTTGTAGTTGAACTCTAAATATTTGACAGCTAGCTTGAATTTGTAATTTTAAACTCTCAAATTTATTAGAATGTTGAGCATAAGATGCAATATCAGCCATAGCTTGTGCATTATCGGCAAGTTTAGATTCTATCTCATTTTTTAAAGCGAATAGTTCAAATAGTTCAGCACAAGTTTGATTTAGTTTACATATGCTACTATTTGCATTATAATGTAATAAACAACTAAATAGTTGATTTAACTGTCTAGCCTCCAACCTTGCTTTTTTAGCCTCAAGTAGTATGTTTTCACTATTTGACTCTAATTCACCTCTATATTGTGCATTTACTCTATAGTTAAAAGCTGCATTCATATATAGATTGGCTTTTCTAACCCCTTCTTCAGTTTTACCCCACCATCTTGATTTATACTCTTCTTGCGTTAACCTGTTTAAACACAATATTAGCTTCCTAAGTACTTTTTGGTTATTCATAAGCTGTCTAGGAGTTCTTACAACTTTATCAGTTTGATCCGTTATTGTTGCTCCTACTACACTAGCAATAGTAGTTACTGCATTAAATGGTGTATTATTATGTGTAGAAATATTAGTTGATTTTATGGGAGTGTACTCCATTTTTGTGCCTTTAAAAATTTTGATTAATTAAATTTATATCTTTATTAATTTACGAACAAGATTATAGATGAATCGCTAAGCTATGTTTATGTGAAAATATTCCGAAAATATCAGTTTGAAACATAAGCGGTTATATTTTAATTTTAATATGGAATAACGTAGACATACATATAGCATGGGATAGGATATCCGAAACCTTATGCCTAACTTCGGCATTGCTTCGGTAATTTTCATTAGCATAAATAACAATAATTGTCGAAAAGTAATAGCACTTATTATGTAATAGTTTTAATCGTAAATTGTATTACATAACTCTAACTCAAAAATAACTAAGTATTATACCATTATTTATCTAAATTTCATCAATAAATTATGGTACATTGTGTAACTTGGATAGGATATTAGTAATAATTAAATAATGTTTCTAGAGAAAATTTATTAATTAATATGCTAATAACTAATAATGCTAGTTAATTATTAGTTATTGCATTATATGAAGTAAAAATTTGCATTTCACTATATTATTCTTAATACCATCTGATATCTTAAAAATAATACTCTCAACGCATTTAAAATTACCAAGAATAAGACTAAAGTTTAAATAATAAAAGATAAGCACAATCATGAAAATTTTGTTTCACTATTGGAACCTTATGAAAATGTTGTACTTGATACAAGCTCCATACTCATATTCAATTCTTTCTTAATTTCTTTTTCACGGATTTCTTTTTTTATAAATTTTCTAGCTTCAACAGTAAATCGAACATCTGGAAGTAGCTTATCTAAACCTGATTCATTCGTATAACTTTCTGATAAATTTTCTATTTTAATAGATAAATCTACTACATCTTTTAAAGTTTGAACATCAACATTTTCAAAGATTTCTCGACTATTTTGTCTCTTAATACCTTCTAAAATTAAATTAATCAAATCTAAATATATTGTTGAACTATAGTCTTCTAACTTTTTAAACTTATGTGCATTGTTATGAAAAATTCTATATAGGTCATCGCCGTTTTTAACTTTTTTAAACCCATAAGACAATGAGCTAAATGGTTCTATTTCACAAACTGACTTATAATTCACTTTTACTAAATTTAAACTAGACTCCTGTAAAGCAATATATGATAGAGTACTATTTGCTTTAGCTATGACTTCCCAATAAAATTGATTATACAATTTCTGTAAATTTCCTTGAATATTTGAAGGAATATTTTCTAGATTCTGACTTTTATTGGTTAACCAATCGATGAATTTGTTCAAATACTCTTTTATTTGACTTAATAGTCCAGTTATTACACTATCTTGATTTCTATTACTATTTAAGAAACCACCAAGCTTCTCTAATATTTCATGAATTTGAGTTAGCTCTTCTTTACTAAGTTTATCCGGAAAATAGTAAAAATTTTTTATTAACTCAATATCAGAATTCTTAAAATTCTCAACATTATCTTTTCTATAAACTTTTAAATAGTCAATAATAACCATAAACTGAAGTTCATCTCGAAATGCTCCAGTAGCTCCAGAATTAACCATCCCGAGCTTTAAGTAAGTTTTCGTAAACCACTCAAAATACAATCTTTGCATCTTATTAAGTTCATCATACCCTGATTCAACAAGCCATGAATATTTATTATATTGATCTTTATCAAATAGATCAAATAATGATTTCCATTGTGCTATATATTTAGATACTTTATTGAAGTAATTATTAGTTTTTTCGATCAATATTTTTAAATTAGCTTGGTTTGTATATGATTCTTGCGTTATAGACTGAGTGAAATCTGGAATATATAATCTATATAAGATATCCAAATTATCAGCTAACCGTGGCAAATTATTATTAATGTTAATATAAAACTTTGCAAAACATTGCTCAAGTTTTTTGTATTGAAATAAATTTAAATATGCTTTGATTAATAGTTTCTCATCATATTTTTTATACTTATTCTCGCATAAGATATAAATATTCTCTAACTGCTCATAATCAAGAGGTCGTACAATTGAAGATAATTGATCATGAGATGTTATATTTTTAATTATATTAATCACATATCTCTCTAAATCTTTATTATGATTTTCTATATTAAGCATAAAGTCGCTAGGAATATTAAAAAAAGCAACATCACAATACAAACTATGTATAGCTATTTCATCATAAGCTTGATCAAACTCCATTTTGATTTTTAGTAATTCATTCAATTTGCTTGACTTGGAATCTTTGATATAGAGGTTATTAAAAATGTCTTTATAAATATTAGCGATTCCTAAAGTATTTACTTTTTTAATATTTATTTCCAAATCCACTTTTTGTTTATAATTTTCAAAATCTGTAGAATCTGGGTCAATAAAATAATTCAATAATTCATTACAATCATCAATACTATCTTTTGATATTAATAACCCCTCATAATCGCTATTAAAGGTTTTATTAATAATTTCAATTCCTTCTTTAAATCTTTCTAAGTCTTCTTTTTTATTCTTAAATAATTTATATAACTGTGCTGATTTTTCTTCAATATCTCTAATCATATTAGCCGTGCTAAATGCATGATTAACTAGTGCTGTATCTACTTTAATATTACCATCGTTATTTTCAATATTTAAATAAAGTAAAATTTGTTGCACAATTTGAGATGGATTTAAAAAATTTTGCAAAGCATTTGCCTCAAAATATTTATAATTAGCATTCTCAACCAAATTAGGTAACCTTTGATTATCGACACGTGGATATTTATATAATTCTCTTTTATATAAAATTCTTAGATATAATTCTTTTTCGTCATTAGTAAAATTACAATTATTATAGTTATTATTCAAAGTAGCTATTAATAGCTTGCTTCTAAGTGAAACACTTGTATTTATAAATGATAAATCTTGAACACCTTCAATTAATTTAGTATAATGGCCAAGCAGTTCTTGATTCAAATAGCTCATAGTGTTTAGAGCTTCTAAATTATCTACTAATGCTGCTTCATGGCTATTTAATAATTGCCAAAATTTTGCTGACTCTTTATCTGATTTATATGTAAATCCATCACTAAAAAATTGACCGAAATACAAAGACAATTTAGAGATTAATGAATCTTCAGTATTTAGCATATTAATCCAAATCGCCTTATGCACTTGAGATACCTGGCCCCAATCATAGGAAAAATCAGCACCTTGCAATTGAATATAATTATCTTTACATAGATTAGCAAGTTCACTATCTAACTCTATAGTTAATACTTCATCATTATCTAATTTCTTATATTCGAATTTAGTTGATACAGTTAATGCATCTTTATTTATTAATAAGTCTAATAACCAACTGTTAATATCTATACATGATTGCCTAAACTTTTTAGCCAAATCATCATTATTCTTAGTATTATTTATTTTATTTAGCATTATCTCAAGGTCACCTATAACTGCATTTATTCTATTTATAAAATTTTGCAAATTTTTATTATTTACATTATTATCAATAGAAGTTGCAACAAATAAATTCATAAATTGAACTAGTATTTCTTTTTGCTTAACTAATTGAAGAAGAATTCTTTTACTATTTAACATATTTATAGTATCTGTAGCTAAATTAATATATTGCATGCTTGAAAGTTTTTTCATACAAACTTCAATAGCATCTTCTAAAATTATAGTTACAAAATTATCGGTATCATTTAAACTATCACTTTTCCCTTGCTTATCAATAAACTTAAATAATGTTTGTAAGAAGCTATATTCAAAAATTTCCCATTCGGCATCCTTAAATTTATTTTTCTGAACCGTGTTAGTTGCAGAATCACCATAATTTCGATCTAATTCAAGATATCTATCGTACAATTTGGTTATACATGCTTTGGTGTCCAAAACTGCAAGCTTAACTAATTTAGCCAACTGAAATGGTGCGGTGATCATTGCTACTTCTTTTCTTTCAGATTTCTTATCTTTTATAGTCTTATAAAAATCAGTTACTTCTTTCAAATTGCTAAGTCCACTAATAATCTTTTCCATATCAAGATATAAAGGAGAATTTTTAAGCTTATTACTTAATTCATTTGTCATCTCTGTATAAGTATTTAAGTGAAGATTAATATCGTATCCATCATCCAATACTAATTCAAATTTTCTTCGCGTAGCTATTTGCTTACGCTTCATAGCTAAAACTAAACAATCATTAGCTATCGTAGTATTAAATTCTTCAAATAAGGTTCCCAAACTTGCACCTAATTTAAGAGATTTATTAATATCACTTTCTGTTTTATTATCTCTAATAGTTAACTTTATTAAAGTTCCATCTGTAGATTTATAAAAAAAATCATCAGTCTCTATACCTACATTATTATATTCAATTTTATATACACATTCTACAGGAAGAGATGCTATAGACACTTCATTTCCATCGGGCGTAAATAAGTGACCATTAAATTTACAGTTATTATCATTTTCAATTTGAATAATAGTACCAAGATTCTTATCATCAATATTTGAACTTGCAACTATCTTATATCTATCTTTAAATCTGCTATTTAAATACAATATTTTATTCACTCGATCAGGTACATCCATACCATTAATATCAATAGCCATAAATTTTCTATATGAATCATCTGTCAAAATATTCTTAAAATAATTTTTAAAAACAGTTTTATTTACTTGGTTTTTATGCATAAAACTATCATAATTTAATCTTAACAGTTTTAACTGATTTAATTTAATTATATCCTGCCTATCTTCAAAATCTAAATCATTTAATTTACATCTAGCTGCTATTTTAGACAAGAAATTGAATCCAATGTAGTGTAGAGATTTTAAACTATATTTATAAGTACTTTTTGAAATGCGGTTTTGAGAGTCATTGCTTTTTTCTCTATTAATTAAATATGGATTTTGCGGTAACTCTTCCACAAATTTTTTTCTATATTCATATTTTGAGAATCCCACCAGTTTATCATGCATACTATAATCATCTTTAGTTGTAAAACCTTTTAGCTGCTCATCTATACGATAAAAAATACCTTTTTTATTACCTTTACTATAATGTGTACCACCAACTAAATTCCATAATAACATTTTCTTTCTCTCATCATCAAAATCTAATAGCTTTGTACCATCTTCTCCATTGATTTGGAATAGTTGGTTATAATATTTAATAATATTTTCTACAATAGAAATTCCTTCTCCATTTAGCCAATAAGAATTTTCAAATCCCACATCCTCATCTCCAAATTTTTGTGAGGATACCGATTGGTTTTTTTGTTGAAATTTATTTGCACCTATACATAGCTCGCCCAAGCTAAAATTTGGTTTACCATCGTTTAGCAGATTATATATAGTTTGCATAAAATACTGAGATATATTTGCCTTACTATCCACATCTCCTAAACTAGATTCATCTAAAAAATTAGCAATTACTTTTCCGTAGCGTTTAGCAATTATCTCACTAGCATGAATATTACCAACACTAGTGCTAAAGATATATTGACGAAAATCGTCTATAACTTGTGTCTTGTAGTTTGGATTTGTAATTAAATTAAGCTTAAATGCATAAATTTTAATAAAATCTTCTACCTGATATTTACCTGATGGAGATTTTTGAGAACTTTGAAGTTGAAACTGATCTATAAGTTCGCTAAATCCAGTTGCAGCTGTATTTTTCTGCGAATTCATATAACTATTAAGCATTTTTTTAAACTCATCCTCAGATAGATTAATCCTACTATTTATAGTATTGAGATCTTCTGCTATTTGTGATTGAAATCCAATATCTGATCCATTCTTAGCACTTTCTGCTGCTAATATTAACTTATCACGTTCAGAATATAAATATAGCAAATCTTCACAATATAATTTTGATCCTTTTAAATAGCGATTATCCCCAGGGTTTGCAATCATACAAAACAAATGCTCAATTTGTCTGGAGAATTGCATCGCTTTTTTTGCAACACCCAACAAACTTTTCTTAGATTCAGCACTTAAATTTCCGATTTCAGCTAATTTGTGATTGTTAACTAAATAACGACATGTATTAGCTTTACGAATATCACGTGTCTGGCCAAATAACCCAAAACACCATCCTTGAGTCTTATATTCTTGAGTAATAAATCGTTGGTAGCAACCCCTAAGTTTGCTAAGTACATTAGTCGTATCATCAGTAGTTACAAAGTTTAATACTATATTATTGATTGATGAATTTTTGGCAACTCTGTCGGTACTGCCTGTTGACTTATTATATAAGCTATACATTTTGCCTAATATTCCTAAATATCCTAAATTATTCATGGTGAACTCACAAAAGTAGAAAAATATTTTATATGAATATATTACTTGAATATGAAATTTAATGTAACTTAAAAATTTTGTCTAAAAATTTAGTTTTACATGGAATAGGAAGGAATTGTATGATAGGTATGAGACTAAGAGCTCGTATATTAAGACCATTAGTATAAAAATTCGGTTTTTGCTGATAAATGATACTTATTGAAACTTTTTGTGGTAAATGTAGCTGAAAAATCAATTACTTGTTTCATTTTATTGCTTGGGCAGCAGGAAGTAGCTTACTATTCTCTAAGTAGCTTGAAATGTTTCTTTGAAAAATCATAATTACCTAATAGCTTACTTAAAAACATCAAAACACGGTGTTTTTTATCTCTTTTTGTCAATTGGTAATCTTTATTAAACACAATCTCATTTTCTGCTGACGTTAATAGCCATTTTTTAATAATTTCTGGGTGGTCACCATTATAACTACAAACACTTTTAGGATCAATATTGCCATAACTATAAAATTCTTGTGAAGGTTTCCCCCAATAACGTTCCACGCGTTTATTTTTTTCATTCATAGCAGAAATTTTTCTCACATGGCCATAATGATATAAGTAGCAATTTACCAATGCAGCCCTAGGGTATCGTCCACGCTTATTGTGATCCATTACTACCCAAAATAAGCCATCGGGTGCCCAAGTTCTAATTGTGTTTCTGATAATTCTGGGAGCACGTTGGTACCACCGAGGAGACCTAGCAATAAAATCAGGCTTACCATAAAAATGATAGTAATCGAAAACTAATGCTTCTATATCTCTTTGATCTAGATATTTTGCCATCTGAGCACGGATCAATGGCACATCTTTTTCATTAATTATTTCATCACACTCAAGATAAAATGCCCAATCACCAATGCAATTAAATTGTGCAATCATTTTCTGTTGAGCATAAGTATAACCACGATCTGCCATATTACCGTTCCAGGTAGTTTGTATAATTTTAAGCTTAGGATTATTTATAAGTTGTATTTGTTCTAGGGTATCATCATCACTGACCCCCACAGCAACAACCACTTCATCGCAAACCATCAGAAGTGATTGTATACTCTCTAGATAAGGATAACCAAGTATGCTACCATTTTTAACAAACGTAAATCCACTAACAAACATTATTATTCGTCGCTTTTTTCTGTTGCTACTTTTTTGCTAGTAATTTTTTTCTTGGGACTTATAATCATAATAGCATTACGTCCTTCCACCTTTGCTCTTTGTTCACATACACCATATTCTAAAAGGTCCTGTTCCGCTTTTTCTAGATAACGTAACCCAAGTTCTTGGTGAGCTAATTCACGTCCTCTAAACTGAACAACAAACTTCACTTTATCACCTTCTTCTAAGAATCGTTTTGCGTTTCTTAGTTTAATCTGGTAATCATGATCATCTGTAACTGGTCTTAATTTAATTTCTTTAAGATGTACTTGCTTTTGCTTCATTTTTTGTTCATGTGCACGCTTTTGTTCTCGATACTTAAATTTACCGAAATTCATTAATTTACACACTGGTGGATTGGCATTAGGCGATATTTCAACTAAATCCACCCCTAGCTCTTCTGCCTTACCTAGGGCTTCTTCTATGCTGATTACTCCTAACTGTTCTCCTGTATCATCAACAATAACCCGAACATCTTGAGCTGTGATAGCTTCGTTTATACGAACTTGTTTTTCAGTACTTATGTTAACACTCCTTTTAATACTTAAATAATTGCTTTTTGTGTCAGAACAATAAAATCACTAACACTCATTGCACCTAGATCGCTACCATCACGATATCGAACCGTAATTGTACTATTTTCCACTTCTTTATCACCAATTATTATTAAATACGGTATTTTTTGTAATGTCTGTTCTCTAATTTTATAACCTATTTTTTCATTACTAAGATCAATTGCACATCTTATATTATAATGTTTCAATTGTGATTGAATAGATTTTGCGTATTGAGATTGTTTTTCAGATATGTTTAGTACAACTGCTTGTATTGGAGATAACCACAATGGAAATTTTCCAGCATGGTGCTCTATTAATATCCCGATAAATCTTTCCAAAGATCCACAAATTGCACGGTGTAACATTACCGGATTTTTCTTGGCTCCTTCATCAGTAATATACTCAGCTTCAAGTCTAACTGGCATAGAGAAATCTAACTGTACCGATCCAGTAGTCCATGATCTACCGATACAGTCTCTAACTTCAAATTCAATTTTTGGCCCATAAAATGCACCTTCACCATCCAATATTTGCCAATCTAGTTGTTTTTCGTTTAATGCATTTGCCAATGATGATTCGGCTTTATCCCATATTTCATCGCTTCCAATACGTTTTTCAGGACGAGTTGATAATTTAACGTAAATATCGTTAAGGTCAAATTTACCATATACTTCAAATAGCATATCAATAAATTGGATCACTTCAGCTTGAATTTGTTCCTCAGTACAAAAAATATGTGCATCATCCTGAGTAAAATTGCGTGTACGCATAAGACCATGTAGTGCACCAGATGCCTCATTTCTATGGCAGGAGCCAAATTCAGCTAAACGTAATGGCAAATCTCTATAACTAGTTAGACCTTGTTTAAAAATTTGAACATGGCATGGACAATTCATTGGTTTTACTGCATATTGTCGATCTTCTGTTTCCAAACTAAACATATCATCACGAAATTTATCCCAATGCCCTGATTTTTCCCAAAGTATTCTATCTACGATCTGTGGCGTTTTTACTTCTTTATAACCATATTTAACATACATCGACCGCATATATTGTTCTATTATTTGCCATAACTGCCAACCATTTGGATGCCAGAATATCATTCCTGGTGCTTCGTCTTGTATGTGAAATAAATCTAGTTGCTTGGCAATTTTCCGATGATCACGCTTTTCTGCTTCTTCTAGCATTAGCAAATATTCATCTAATTCTTCTTTAGTTGACCATGCCGTACCATAAATACGTTGTAACATTTCATTATTAGAGTCCCCTCTCCAGTAGGCACCAGCAACTTTCATTAATTTGAAAGCTTTTAATTTACCAGTAGATGGAACATGTGGTCCACGGCACAGATCAGTAAAATCACTTTGAGTATATAATGAAATAGTATCATTTTCTGGAATTGAAGAGATAATTTCTACTTTATACTTCTCCCCTATCGAGTCAAAATATTTTATTGCGTCATTTCTTGACATTTCTTTACGTTCAACTATAATATTTTGATTTACTAAGTCCTGCATCCGTTTTTCAATTTTTACTAAATCTTCAGGTGTAAATGCTCTTTCAAAGCTAAAATCATAATAAAAACCATTTTCAATTACTGGGCCAATTGTAACTTGAGCATTTGGAAATAACTGTTTTACTGCTTGAGCTAATAAATGTGCAGTTGAATGACGAATAATATCTAAGCCTTCATGATCTTTTGTTGTAATAATTTTTAAGCTGCAGTCTGAATTAATAACATGATTAGCATCATATAATACATTATCAATAGTACCTGCAAGTGTTGCTTTTGCTAAACTATTACTAATATTTTTTGCAACATCCATTATAGTTAATGGGTTATCAAATTGGCGGATTGAATTATCTGGTAATTTTATATTTATCATGGGCCTTACTTTTATCGTTTATTATTTATTTTCTAAAAATTATTTTAATTACTCTAAATTTATATTTAATACCACTAAAACAACTGGTTTACATGATTGTACCATAATTTATAAAAAAATTAAACACATTTTAAAGTATACTAATACAAAAACCTTGCATTTTTAAATGCAAGGTTTTGAAAGTTCACATAAATAGTACAATTTAAAACAACTATTTTATTGCTAGCTATAATTTTGTCAATTAGTAATCTATTTTTCTTATCGCAATACAAGCAAAGCAATTTCAATATATGTTATTTCAACTTTGTTTCTTTATATAACACATGTTTACGTGTCTTAGGATTATACTTCTTCATTTCAAGCTTCTCCGTAGTAGTACGCTTGTTTTTATCAGTAGTATAGAAGTGCCCAGAACCATCTGTTGCTTCTAATTTAATTTTTTCACGCATAATATAACACCTTAAATAACTTGGCCACTTTGACGTAATTCATTGATAACTGTTTCAATACCGTTTTTATCTATGGTACGAAGAGCTGCATTTGATATACGTAAACGTACCCAACGGTTTTCACTCTCAACCCAAAATTTACGCCATCTTAAATTAGTCAAAAAACGACGTTTTGTTTTGTTATTTGCATGAGAAACATTATTACCAGTAGTAGTTCTTTTACCAGTAACTTGACAAGTTCTTGCCATGATTTCACCCATTAAAATTAATTCAAGGGAGTTATTCTACCACTAAATATACATAAAAAGCAACCAAATCATATAATTTTTTCATGCATTAGTTAAAAATTGCTATCTAATATTGCTCTGTACAATTGGCTTAGATTATCAGTAATATTACATCAATTTCTAGTAATTAATAAAGTTAACAGTGGATCCAATATATAGTACACCCCACGACTTTCTTTTCTTATATATCCACTATTTTCTAGCCACTTTAATAACCTATATATATTTTGTTCACGAATATCTTTTAATTCTGCATATGGATTAATTTTCATAGCAATCATTCTAAGTATATCTAAAGCATACTGTTTTCCTTTAATTGCAAGCAATTGTTGACTCAAATACCCTCTTTCGCGAACCAATAATTCATCATATAAAAACTCAAAATATCTTTGTAGTGTACAATTTGTTTTATTAAGCTCCAAAAATTTTATTGCCTGTGCTGTATAGTATGGATGGCCATTTAGCCCATGAATAATTGTATCTAAAATGGTTAAATCTTTTATTTCATTTCTATCTATGTGAACTAAGGGGTATGTTTCTAGAATATAATTAAACACATCTTGCTTATCTAATTCCTTCAAATAAATTAATTCGCCAAAGCGATAAAATGCCCCTGATTTGTCTAGAAATATCTTATTCATCACTGTTTCTTGACTTCCTGCAAATAAATAACTTACATGTTTATGCCGTTGAAGAACAGATCTAAAAGCCTTAATTACTCTATCACCTAATGAAGCTAATTCACCAAACTCATCATAAAACATTACAACAATTTTATTTTCTTTAATTGCTACTTTCTCTGCAAGATTTAACGCATTTTCAAGCAATGACCATTCATCACCTTCCTTAAATAGATTTAATAATGGCTCAATCTCCAAATCCTGGTATTTTAATTTTACTCTAAAATTAAAGTCCAAATCATGCCACATTTGCCGTAGCTTGCCTTTAAGACCCAAAGCATTTAATATCTTCTCAATAATTCCTTCTGCAATACTTTTTATACTACCACCAGAATAAAACATTAAATCAATATCAACAACTATAAAATTTTTATCTTTTCTAATTTCATCTAAAACTTTTAAGGCAAGAACTGTTTTTCCATAACGCCTTGGAGCTACTAAAATATAATCATTGATACTTTTTAAACCGCTGATAAGTAAAGAAAGCTCAGACTTTCTATTGATAAATAAATCTTTCACGTTATAATTTCCAATAAATTCAATTATAGTAATTATAACATATTTTTTGTTATATATAACAATTTTTGGCTTAGAATTATAACAAATTTCAGATTAAGTATAATCAAATTTTGATTAGAAAGATTATATGAAATTACTATTGGGTAAAAAGCAAAAAATTCAACTGACTAGCTAATACTCCAGGAATCTTGGCCGATTATATTAGATAATTTAACAATATTATCATAATTTACCACTAGTTTATGAGTATCTCCAAACTCTAATTTGCATTTGGCAACATCATTAGAATAATGAGCAACAACTTTAGCACAGCCATCACCCATAAACATAGAAGATAATTCTTCTATGTTAATATTATGATTTAAATATAAGGTTACTTGTTTAATTTTATCAACGAGAATTTCATCTAAATTATAAATTTGCTTAGCTGTAATTTTTATTTGCTCTCTAAACGAATCATACATTAGTTCACCTTCAATAAATACGAAAGAGTCTATTTTAATTAAGTGTTTGAATTTCTCATAATCTTCATTAAAAATGACAAACTCAAAATCACTAGCATCATCCTCAATATTCACAAAGTAAACTTTACCACCTTTTTTTAATGCCCGCGAACCAATATAATTAATAATACCGCACACTAATACATTTTGCTTTTCTTTTGAATAGCTATTTGCTATACATAGCATTTCTTCATTATCTAGAGAGTATGTATTTAATGGCATGATGCCCAATTTCAAAACCACTTCCTTATATTGATCAAATAAACTTGCACTAAAATAAAATCCTAGCGCCTGCTTTTCCATTTGCAGCATTTCTTTTAATTGCCAAGGTTGAACCTGAGGTAATTCTTCACTATATTGAGCTTTTTCTTCTGCTACTTCTTCAATAAAGAGATCATCAAAAAGCGAGGCCTGGTTCTCATCAAATATCGCTTTGTTTACACCATCTAAAATACCACTGATTGCTTCAAAATACTTAGCTCGGTTAGTATCAAAACAATCAAAACAGCCTGATTTTACTAGGCTTTCCAAGGTTTTCTTGTTAATAATTTTTTTATCTACTCGTTCACAAAAATCAATAAACCCCTTAAAATAACCATTATTAATACGTTCAGCAACAATCAAATCTACCACATTTTTACCAATACCTTTAATCGCACCAAGACCATAACGTATTTCAGTAGCATTAATTGCTTCAAAGCGATAGCTAGACTCATTAATATCCGGAGGAAGCATTGTTATTTTATTGGCTAAACAATCTTGATAAAATTCATAAATTTTATCAGTATTATGTAATTCAGAAGATAGGGTTGCTGCCATAAAGCAAGTTAAATAATGTGCCTTTAAGTATGCTGTATGATAAGATACGACAGCATATCCAGCACTATGCGATTTATTAAAGCCATATTCAGCAAACTTTGCCATTAAATCAAATAATTCAGTAGCCAAGCTTTCTGCATAACCTTTTTTTAAGGCTCCTTCAATAAAAATGCTCTTATGTTTAGCCATTTCTTCTGGCTTTTTCTTACCCATTGCACGTCTTAATAAATCAGCTCCACCAAGTGTATACCCACCAATAATTTGCGATATTTGCATTACTTGCTCTTGGTATACGATAACTCCATATGTAGATTCTAGACAAGGCTTTAAATCTTCATGAAAATAATTGGCAGCGTCAATTCCTTTTTTACGTTTAATAAAATCATCTACCATACCAGAACCTAATGGGCCTGGGCGATACAAGGCAAGAAGCGCAATTATATCCTCAAAACGATCTGGCTCTAGTTTAACCAATACACGCCTCATCCCTGGCGACTCCAGCTGGAATATTGCTGAGGTATTACCGCTTTGTAATAGTTGGTAGGTTTTAGGATCATCAAAGTGATATTGAGATAATGTTATATCTTGCTTATATAGCTTTTTGATATTTTCTATAGTTTCTTGAATAATGGTTAAATTACGCAGCCCTAGAAAATCAAATTTTACTAAGCCGACTTGTTCTACATCATCTTTATCTAGTTGGGAGGTTTGCATGCCATCTGCAACATATAAAGGGCAAAAATCAGTAAGTTTACCTGGAGCAATCAAAACTCCAGCTGCATGTTTTCCGACATTTCTGGTCAAATCCTCTAATTGTAAAGACATATCCCATAATCGTTTAACATCATCATCTGCATTATCAATTTTTTGTTTCAAATCAGGAAATTGTTCATATGCTTCTAATAAACCATAACTTTTTGCTGGAGTATTTAAAATTAATTTCGATAATGAATCACATAATCCATAAGATAAACCTAAAGCACGTCCGACATCTTTAATGACTGCTTTGGATGACATGGTACCAAAAGTTGCAATTTGGCTAACCGCATCAGCACCATATTTATTTTTTACATATTCAATTACTAATTCTCTCTTATCTTGACAAAAGTCAATATCAAAATCTGGCATTGATACACGTTCTGGATTTAAGAACCTCTCAAATAAGAGCCCATAGCGTAATGGTTCAACATCAGTAATTCCAAGGACAAATGCAACTAAAGAACCAGCACCAGAGCCACGACCAGGTCCAACGGGAACATTATTATTTTTAGCCCAATTAATAAAGTCAGCCACAATTAAAAAATAGCCAGCAAAGCCCATGGCTATAATAGTATTTATTTCCATTTCTAAGCGGTCTAGGTATATTTTTTTATCTTCTTGTGTAGGATCTTGGTTAAAAATCTCATTTAATTTAATTATTAATCCATCATGTGCTACTTTTGCTAAATAGTCATTTAAACTTATGCCTTTAGGAGTAGCAAATTCAGGTAAAAAATATTTTCCAAAAGTTAATTCAACATTACATTTTTTTGCAATCTCTATAGAATTTACAATTGCACTTGGAATATCACTAAAACGTTCTTGCATATTAGTTTGAGATAAGAAATATTGGTCTTTAGTATATTTAGAGTTTCGGTCTTGATCATCTAATACATCACCATCGGCAATGCATACCCTAACCTCATGTGCCTCATAATCATTTATTGTAGCAAATTGGATTGGATGGGTAGCAACCACCGCAATATTTAAGGCATGCGCAATATGAACGGATTCTTCAACAATAAGATTAGTATTTGGATTAGTTATACGCTGTAATTCTATATAATAATTATCGCCAAATATTTTATTCCATTTTTTAGCTTTTTCTGTAGCTTCTTTAGATTTTTTCTGTACAATTAATTTGCCAATATCTCCAAAAATTCCACCTGATAGTATAACTAGATCATCACATGGAGTATTTAATAACCATTCTTCTTTAATGTGTGGGATATCTAATATCTTATTTCCAATATAAGATCTGGTTATTAAAGAGTTGAGTTTTTTTAAACCATCTTTATTTTTAGCTAATATTATTATTTTATAATTAAAATCATCTGCACCACTAACACAAATTTCAGCTCCTAAAATTGGTTTTATTCCTTTTTCAATACAGGCTTTATAAAATTTAACAAAACCAAACATATTATTAGTATCAGTAAGCGCTATGGCATACATACCATCATTGTAGGCATATTTAACAATATCTTTTATTTTGAGTATACCATCAGTAATCGAAAATTCTGAGTGAGAACGAAGATGAATGAATTTTTGCATATTATTTTTTTAATCGGTAAAAAGTTGTTGTTGTTTAATTAGGTATTCTTTAGGTTTATATAAAGGGTTTGTAATGTTACCCCAGATTGGATTAGGAAAATGTTTATCTCCAACAAATCGTGGGATTAAGTGCCAATGCAGGTGTGGCACCATATTACCTAGACTTGCGATATTTACTTTGTCTGGGCAAAATATTTTACGAATTTTATTTTCCATAAGCCAAATAGTATCAAACACTATATTTGCATTTTCTTTGGTTAAATCAGTTAGTTCTTTTACATGATTATTAACTACTACCTGTACATAGCCAGGATATGTCTCATCATTTACATGTAATACTCTACATACATCATTAATCAAAATAACTTTTTCTTCTACTCTCTGGCAAAAGAAGCAGTCATTCGTACTGTTCATAGTTTGAGCCTCAAATTAATTTAATAAACACACAATATTATATCACTTTCGATCAGTTAGATTTAAACTACCACAAATCATTGTTATACGATAACAGCAACCTCATTAATTAATTTAATTACTAAAATACTCACCCTTTTATTTATACATAAATATTTAGTCGAAATTTTACCGATTCAGCATTACCAATCATTTTAAGCTAAAACTTAAAGATTTTCGACATTACTAATTTTATTTTTTAACACAATAAAGTATAATAGATGTAGCCAAAGAAAAATTTCTTTCTTAAGAATAAATACATAAAGAATAGTTTTTTAAAGGATACTTAAATGGAAACACCTACATCTATATCTTCATCCCCAGCAACCCACCGTAGAGCATTAACAGAAACTAGCCCTCTCATAGAAAGTAAAGATAAAGAAAAGAGTATTCGTACATCAAATACATATCAAACTATAGAGCATAAATCAGCATATTTCCAAAGTTATCAAGTTACACAGGCCGTGGAAAGGGTAAAGGAGTATGTTTTAAATACTATTTTTCCACAGAATCGTACTGAAAGTGAAGAAATTATACTTTCAGAAGAACAAGAAAAATCATCAACAGAATCTGATGAATCTATCTTATCAAAGGATAAAGAAAGAGCAAAAGATAAAAAAAATATGGAATTAGAATCATTCGCTTATGATATTGAGCCATCTAAATCAAGAAATATAATAACTGACATTATAAATCATCTTCTAGATAAAGAAGGAGCTTCATTAAAACCAAGCCTTGCACAGCTTAGCAAAGAATTGAACATAATTAAGGATAACCCGAATGAAAAAGAAGAGCTTTTACGATACATTTTATCTATTCAGGACATGGAAAACGAAAGCTACGATGAACAAAGTATAGGGTATCATAATGTAACTATAGAACAAAATAAAAAAGAATATAATAAAAGTCGACTAGCTTTATCAAATTTACAAGATTCAATTATAAATTTTATTAATTCAGAAATTGATTCAAATGATATACCAAATTTTGCCAATGAATTACTAACACACATAGAAAGCGAGTATGGCCTTTCTAAATTATTTGATCAATTCACTAAATATGCAGAAGATTTTGATGAAAATTTAAAAGAATTAAAAAAAACATCTAGTTTACTTTATGAGTTTAAAATGTGGATTAGAGCGACTCTTTTAGAACAAGGCAAAGCTACATCATTAATTATAAATAGAGATACTCGACCCCAAATACAAATAAGAATGCAACAATTAAAAAATTTAAAATATACACAAAGACTAATATTCGATTTATTTACAAATTGCACTGTAGGTAGTATTGGCAGCAACCATGATCAAGCTAAATCATACTTTGCCAAACTAATTAGTGAAGCAATAAATCAAAGCAGATCTAGAATAAATTTAAAATCTATTATTAAAACTTTTAAGGAGCAAATACAAGCTCAATTTAAGAATTTGCATTTTAATAAATATATAAGGTTAGAGGATGGCTCAAATAAAATCAACGATCTCTATCTCAAGTTAAGTGAAATTACCCGGATTGTAAAATCAATGGATAGCAATGATATTTCTGAATTAAAAAATTGGATTAACAGTGGGTTGCTATATCACAAACCAATTAAAAGAAATGATATTGATACTATAGCAACCTTTTTTGAAAATCGTATATTAGATATGATCTTTACAGAATGTAAGCAAAAAAACATAAAATTAACAATTAGCGAAATAATTACATTACAACAACAAAAATTATGGAGAGGCGGCACTCTAAAAGAAAATGATACAGTTCAGAAGTTATCCCGTTTATTTGGAGACCCACAATTTTCTAACAAGCTAAAAAAACTTTTTAATACTATGAAACTCATAATCCAATCAGAGCAACTTTTCAGTAATACTGGAGAATATGGTAACTGGAGAACAACAAATCATACAAACCAGATAGAACGAGAAAAACAGAATATTGATAAAGTATTTTACTCGGAATTAATCAGTAATGCTGAAGTTATGGAAAGTATAAGGAATATTTGTATACGTACTGGCTCGGTAGGATTTTTACTAAAAAGCTTTGTTAGTGTTCAGACTGACTCCGTAGATAGCGTCTTAAGGCAAGTGGAAGATATGACAACAAAAGATTATTTTGGAGCAGGATCCCGCGCACTTAATGTAGTCTCAGCTGTACTTAATAATCGCCAGGATCTTATTAATATTCAAGGATCAGCCCAACAACACACATCCAGCCTTATACAAATACCTAAAGAATCAAAATCACAGACACTCGAAAAAACAATTCAAATTTTTTTAGAAAACATAGATGAAGAAGATCAAAGTGATAATCTATCAAAATTAGTTGATGAACTGCAACTACTAAAATCAATGATACTACTAAAAACAAAAGAAGAAAATGCTGAAGAGCAAGAAATTATAGGCATTACAGAGTCGCAGTTAAAAACTATTCTTTATAATATTTCTCATACGATGGATAATGAGTTAAAACAATTTTTATACCTGTCTGCCCGTGACATAGTAGCAAATTTTAAAGCTCTATATTATAAATATTTATCTCTAGATTATTCTCGAGATCTACAAATTAAAAATGTAAATGTTAATTATTTGGGAGATAAATATGCTTTTCGTGATATAAATGGAGATATATGGTGGTTTACAACAGTTGAAGAGCATATTCATATATACAAATTGAATCATGGCCACATAATTTTTAGAAATATATTTTCCGATTCTGGATTCTATATTTTACGTGATAATACTGATGGCACATTTAGTCAAATTTATTTATTCTACACACTTGAATATAATTTAGATGAAAATAAAACATACCTATTTGACAATGGAGAATTTTATCTCAAACTTGATAACAATAAATATTTAGACAGATTAGGAAATATTTATAAATATAATAGTTCAAGTTTAACTCGTGTCGAAGATCGCAGTTCTTATGATTATGAACAGCTTTCTACTTCTTACTCAGAAGAAGAAGAAGAAGAAGAAGAAGTTTGTCTTCAAGAACAAAGAATACAAGAATTTGATAAACCCGAAGAAAAGAAGTTTGAAGATGCGAAACTAGTTATAAATACCCCAGACCTTGAATCTGAAGAACTAGCCACGGGACAACAAACAGACATCACTAACACTACAACAACCACTACTACTAAACACGAAGAACAATAAATCTATTAAAGTAGCAATCAGTGTATAAAGTACATCTAATGCCCACAAATAACGCTTATAAATGAATTTAATTATCAATTTAATTTAGCATACTTATTTTAATTTTTGAAAGGAACATAAAAATGGATAAACCTCTTAAAGCACAAGTTGGAGTAGTAAATAAAGCAGCGACTATTGTTAATGAACATCCAAAGAAACTTATTGGCGGAGGAGTTGTATTACTTGCTACTATTATTACAGCATTCTGGGTTACAGGAGCATTTGGTACGCCATCAATACGAGAAGGTGCATTAGGTGGTCTTACTAAAGAAGATAATGATTATATAGCGCAATGCTTTAACGTAATTGCAACTCTATATAATCAAACACATGATCAAGTTTGTAATAGGCTAAATGAACTTATAGATAGCACACAATATGATAGTCTCAGCAATGCTGGAAAAGCCATTCTTGACAAGATGATTGAAGGAGTATATAAGTATTCACACCTAGTCTGCCCAAGTCATGTAGAGCCATCATACTTTCATAATAAGGTATAAGGTTTACTTACGATAGTTTATCTCATAATTTTCTTATTTCTTTAATATGAATATTACCTTAATAACCCTTGATATGACTAAATATCACCGGTTATTAAAATACTATCTAAATTTACAATTTTTCTATATTTATTACAAACAAATTATCTTATGGAGTAAGATATCATGAACTCATACTACAACCACACTAAAAATCAATCTGCAAATAAGGTAAGTATACTATGCCTTAGCTTATTTTCATTTTGTATAGCTTTCATGTTGCTTTTATCTGGCTGTGGCGGTGGTAGCGGTGGTGATGGAAACAATAATGCTGCTAATAACAGCAAGCCAGCTGACCTTGATCCAGCAATTGAGTCAATTACACTAGTATCCCCTACTGAATCAGGTAGTATAGTTCTAGTTGCTGGTTTTAGTCAAAAGCTCTTGGTTGCAGGCATTGATAAAAAAGGTACTAGAAGATTATTAACTGCAAAAGACGGCCTGAATTTTAAAATAGGAGAATCAGCAAATTATGTAACAGTTAGTGAATCTGGTATTATATCTAGTAAAACTAAAATACCAGCAAAAGTATTTCTTACTATTAGCCTGAATAAAAATTTATCCATAGAAAGTATCCCTGTAATAATCCAAGATGAAAAATTAGAATCTATTACTATATATGCAAATGAAAGTAGCGCACCAGATATAACTCTTCCAGAAAATTTCCACGTAAAAATAAAAGCTTATGGTAAATTTAAAGAAAGTCAAACTAATAGCTATAAAACTCACGATATTAGTACATATACTGGATTATGGTCATCCACTAATAATAATGTAGCATTTGAAAGCGATACTATATTTAGTACAACTTTATTTAGCAAAGCTTCCGGAGACACAAAAATTATTGCCAAACAAGGTAAAATAGAGAGTAGTTTTCCTGTGCATGTAATTCATGCTCATTTGCGTAACATCAGTATATCCCCGAATGAAAATGTTATCCCGTTCAAAAGTAAAGTACAAATGCAGGCAGTTGGTTATTTCACATTTGAGAGTACTTCGCTAAATTTAGATATGACTAATAACGTACTATGGTCAGTCCAAAGCCCTATAGCCAGTATTGATAATTCAATGGGAATACTTACTACATATGAAGCTGCAGGAGATATAATTGTTAAAGCTACATCAAACTTGGGAAAGACTGCTACTTCAAAACTAAGTATTGGTAATCCTGTAATAGAGTCTGTCTATGTTACTAACAAACCGGGAGGGTTCCCTATTCCTTCTGAATCAAAAATTACTATAGCAAATGGGCTTACAACAAATGTCTATACATATGCAATATACTCGAATGGTAAAACTAATTCTTTGGATTTAAATAATAAAGATAATCACTGTGAATGGAAGCACAATGACACCATTAATGGACAAGTTGAAGTTACAACTATGGGTAATTATTCCATAGTAAAAGGAATTAAAGAAGGTCCAACTTATTTTACTTTATCTTGTCAAAATAGTCAGAATAATACAATACAATTTACAACCAATGTTTTAGTTGAAAGCAGAGTAATAGTCGGTATAGATATTGATGCGGGTGCAACAACGTTACCAAAAGGTAACTCAACTCCCATAGCGCTCAAAGCTCATTATTCTGATGGGACAACCGGTACTATTTCAGCTAAGAATGCTATTTGGAGTAGTAACCCATCTGAAATTATTAGTATCAATCCAGATACCGGTCTAGCTATAGCCGAAAGTAGTGGAGAAACTATGGTTAAAGCTGAATATGATAGTGCTAATAAGCAATCTATAGCCCCTGCTTATAAAAAATTTGAGGTATTATCTGCAGCATTAAAAAGTATTAGTATAGAACTTGAATCAACTATAATAGTTTCAGGAACTACACAAAAAATCGCTGCAATTGGACACTTTACCGATAATACACAACATGACATAAGCGCTATAGTTGATTGGCATTGTCCGTCACCACTGCAATGTAGTGATAATGTTATAAAAGCAGAGAGCGTTAATGAAGACCATACTGTTACAATTAGTGCTACTGATCCAAGTACAGGTATAAAATCAGAATCCAAACATGTTATAGATGTGCCAGTTAAATTAGTAAGTTTGAAATTTTACAGTGCTCCTGGTACTACCAACTGTTACATGTTAGGAAATTCTTTAAATTGCGATCCACAATTTTTCGGAGTCTACAATGATGGCAGTAGTAGAGCATATAAAGACATCCCAAATTCTAATATTATAATAGAGCCGGCACCAAATAATATAAGTAAATATCCTAAAGATAACAATGGGCTTCTTGCATTCGAATATAATAAACCTCCTACAGAGGTTTATGTAACCGGTACTAATGAAGATGGAATTACAACAGGTAGACAAAAAATCTACCCAAGACAATAAACAGATGCGGCAACATGGACTATATACTCGAAGTATTTCAATTCTGGGCGCGAAATGACGATATAAAACGCGACGACATGGACTATATGCTCCATGAGAAGCGTTTTATGAGAAATGACAAAGTCCAGGGTTGAAAGACAAAGAGTATAATTTACAATTTACCTCTATTTATAGTTGTAGCACTAGCTTGATCAGTTGGCATTACTACTAAAGATTCAACATTTACATGTGGTTTCCTAGTAACACAATATAAGATAGCATCAGCAATATCTTCAGCAAGTAATGGATTAAAATCACTATAAAATGCATCAGCTCTCTCTTTATCATTCCACCTAACAGTACTAAATTCAGTATTAACTGCGCCAGGTGCTATATCACTTACTCTAATATTATAATTATTTAAATCTAGACGAAGTGACTTACTAATAGCACGAACTGTATGCTTAGTAGATGAATAAACATTGCCTCCTAAGTAGCATTCAAGTCCTGCTATAGAGCTAATATTTATAATATGACCAGTATTTCTCGCTATCATATTAGGCAAAACTGCATGAGTCATATATAATAACCCTTTTATATTAGTATCAATCATCGTATCCCAATTATCCGTATTAGCATTAGGAAATAAATCAGTAGTAAGCGCAAGACCAGCATTATTAACTAGTATATCAATATCCTTCCAAACATCAGACAGGTTATTGACAAATTCTGCTACTTTATTCTTATCCCTAACATCAATAATTACAGGTAAAACTTTAACCTTAAAATCTTTTTCAATTTCTTGCGCTAAAATTTCAATACGTTTTTGACGTCTTCCAACTAAAATTAAATTTACACAAGCTTTAGCAAGCTCATATGCAGTAGCTTCGCCAATACCACTACTTGCACCTGTAATTACAGCAATCTTACCAGTTAAATTTTGCATTATTCTTCCTTTTTATATTTAAACATATACTCGAAGTATTTCAATTCTGGAACTGAAATGACGATATAAAACGCAACGACCTGGACTATATGCTTTATCGTGAACGTTTTATAAGCAATGACAAAGTCCAGGATTGAAAGACGATGAGTATATTACTCATGCCTATGCTACACTCTTACTACACAATATAATGTTAATTAGTATTATTTATTGATATGGTTATTATAATATTTTTTGTTTTATCACAGTCTAAATATTTACCTGAAATTTTTCCACATGTAATAATTTCAACCATCTTAAAAGAAAAATTAAAAATACTCCCCAAATTTCTAAATTTACCTCTTGAATTTATACAGTATAATATAGCGCTATGAACAAAACACATCAAAAATGTTGCATAGAAAATGAATTTTATTAAACATAAATTTATCAGAAGTACTTAAAATATTATGCAAGCAATATTCACATAATAACAATTATCAAAATATAATTCAGTAAATTCACCTTAGTTAACCTAAAGGTTTTATAAGATAACAAAAAAATAACTGCTAATAAAAAATTTTATACATAGAGGTACTAAAAAATGGAAAGATCAAGACCAACATCACTAACACGTACACCTAATCCAGGAACTGCAATTAAAGCACATGAACAACAACAGTTGAATCAGTTAAAGCTAGAGATTTTAAAGAAAATAGAATCATCAAATTTTTCAAGCACAAAGAAGAGAAAATTTGGAGAAGAACTTCTTGCTAAAGTAGAATCCTTAGAAAAATATCAACAAACCAAATTCTCAGATAATGATATTGGCCTTGCAGTAAATCAATTAGCAACTTCATCTTACTTTAAAGAAATTTGTGAAAATAAGACATTATGCCCACTTTTAAAATCCTGGATAGCGGATGAAATGAGAAGCGAAGTATCAAGTATATTATTTGCTCAAAATTTAACAAACTCTATTATAGAAGAAGCAATAGTTAGCATTACGAATATTGTATACGATTCAAATAATGGGCTAAAAGACGATGAAATAAAAGATTTTGGACAATATATTATTGATACATTAACCACTTCAAAAGCAATTTCAGTATTTGGCGTAAATGAAAAGTTTGATTCTTTATTAAATTCAACTGTAGTAAACTTTGTTCATCAAAATTATAGCAAGGGCACATCAAATAGTTCAGAGGAAAGCACTGTCGATTTTTCTCAAGATGAAAGAAATAAAGACAATCAGTCAACATCTAGCCCCCCTCCTTCAAAAAAACACACTTTAACAAATTTACTAAAAGATATTTCATATAATAAATTTGCGACTCAAAGTATTTTAACATGGATTAGAGAGGCCATATTAGGAGAAAAAACTTCAAGTATAAATATAAATTCTTCATCTCGCTCTAACCCTCAATTAAACATTTATGAAAATTTACAAAAAGCTAAATCCATAATTCAAGAAAATTTACCCAATGAAGCAGATCAACAACCTGGATACCAAAAAGAAATACTAGAAGCAATTACAAAACCATCTAGCACAATGATTCCTATACTTTGGTCAACCCCCAAGCCTACTAGAATAGATAATGAACTAGAACTTATTATAAATACAGGTACACCTCAATATATTCAAGACCTTAATGAGAGTTTAAAACAATTAAATAGTCAAGCAATTTCGGAACTTAAAACATGGGTTACAACATCACTAATAACAGCAAAACCGATGAAAAGAGATGATAGAACTAACATTTCGTATTTCTTCCATAACTATTTACTAGATTATATTGTAGAATTCCATACCAAAATAGAAGAATTTAATAAAAATCCACTTACAAAAAATGAAATTATTGATTTAATAACATTTAGGGTAAATGGAGGGACAGTTGATATTAATTCCTCCTCTCCATTATTAGAATCTGCCCCAAAGAATCGACATTGTCAAACTACTATAAAATTACAAACTCTATTTAAAAATGAAGATTTCCAGCTTCATCTAATTAAATTACTTCACACAATTAAAACAGTTATTGATTCAGAACAGTATAGAAAAACCAATGATGATCAATACCCAGAAGCTACATGGATCAACCATAGTCGTGGCTACATAAATCATACACTTGAAGATGAAAGAGTAACTTTTGATGATGACTTCTACCAAGCATTAATAAGTGCAGATAATCCGAATATAATAAATTGTATACGCAATCTTTGTACACATGCTACAGTTAATATTGCGAGTAAAACATTTCAATATATAGCTAGCAGTGAAACGGAATCAGTAAAAAAACTTAAAGAATATTTGGATAGAATGATAACTTTAGATTATTTAGGAGCAGGAAAAGCTGATCTATCTATAACTGGAATAACTTCAATAAGTCATCATGAAAAATTATCTAGACCAAAAAGACGAGAAGGTTCACCATCAACAAGCACTATTACTCAGAAGTCAAATGATGATGATAAGGATAAAGAAACTCCGGGAATATCAAAAAATACAGATTTAAAAAATAATTCCAGACGTAAAAAAAAAGAATCTCTTCCTGAACCTGAGGATTATACTGCTCATCTATCTCAAACGGATTCTGTAGCAACAAACGAAGGTGTGATAACTGATGAATTTAAAGATGATTCAACAGTATCAGGAGAAGACCCTAGCTTGGTCAATGGAAATTGTCAAACTGACGATAGTGGTACCACCTCCTCTACAGCCTCTTCCCAAACTTCAGGCACAGCTGTTCCCCCTAGTAGACCTGCTGTACCTGTACCAGAAACTGTACCTACAGAAACACTAGCTTCTACAGGAAAAACTCCTGTGACACAAGGAATAACACAATCTAACCATGGCGCAAGAGTATCCGAATATAAAAAAACACCTATAGCAAGAATGCTTCAACGTAACGTTGTAGGTAAACTTAATACTATACGAAGTGCTTTTAAAAACGCAACAAAAGTTGTTACTGATGGATTATCATTGTCTACAGATGCTGTACCAATTGACGGAAGTAAGCAATTATTAAATGTTCGGCATAATAATATAACAGGCGCAACAACAAGCTTAGATACACGTCCACAAAGAAATTTACAACACGAAAAGCATAAACAATTTACTGAAGAATTAAGAAAAATACTTCATCAACAAGATCCTCAGAAGGAATCTATACACGGTGTGCCAGTCTTAACAGAATATTTACAAGTGGAACTTAATGAAATATATCAGTCAATGGAATCGACTAATTTGACTTTGACACCACAAATTCTTTCTACTGAAACTCAACTAATCAAATGCCTAAAACAGATTGTCAAAGGTAGTCACACTACTACAACAGCTAGCAATCCTAAAAATGGGTTAAAAAACCCTATAAAAGCTGTAGCAGGCTTATTCAACCGAAGTAACCCAAATTTACTTCTAAAACAGTCTAAAAATTTGATTGCAAGTCTAAAAAAAATGCGCGAAGCAATACCCACAAGTACAACACAGGAAGTAAATACTGATTATCAGTTATTTACTCAATCACCTGTTGTAGTAAGAAGACCAGCACAGGAAACCCATCAAGATTTAGCAAAGCTATATGATGAACTTTTTAGTCCTGAAGCTGAAAAAAATTTTCAAAATAATAAAGAAAGTATAGAACAACGAATAAAGGAAGCAAAACGTTCATCTTCTAAAAACCCTGACACTCATTATCCTAGTTCAAATGATGGTTCTTATGTTCCAAATTCAGGACTTACTGACATGGACTCTGGCAAGGATAGAGAAGAAGAAACCTCGTATTATGGATGTGATACACTTGATGGTTATAGAGAAATGGCAAACAGATTATTATTAGAACAATATACAGATGAAGATATAACATTTGCTTTAGGTGGTAATACAACTAATAGTGAAGATGAAGATAGCACATCAACACCTCCTAGTTATCAATCTTTTGTTAGCACCAATCAATTTGAGCACAAATATTTTGGACAAAACGCATATGGTGAACACTTATGGTTAGATGATAAAGGCGAAAGATATAGGTTAAGTTTTGATAATATTCGTATATATGAAGGAGTCCACCCTGAAGATGGTCAAAATATTGACTGCTATGAAGTGAATAACGGGGATGATACAGAATTAATAATGTTTGAACACAATAAAATATACTCTTTTACATTCCATGATGATGAAGGTGATTATGATGAATTTTTCTTATATCATGATGGAATTTTGTATCATCATATGCCAGCTTTCGGCGAAAATATTTATGTAGATGAACAAACTCAATGCTACATGCTACATGAGGGAAATTTATTAAGCTTAGACACTGTATACGATGAACCTGTAGGTGAAGATACTACAGAATACTACAATACTTTTGCCGAACGACTAGACAACAAAACTAAGGAGACTGCAGAAGCCTATAAAAAATTACAAGAAATGTTTGAAAAACAATGGCCAAAAATTGCAGAATTATCAGCTCTTAAAGAGCAATATGGTGATAATATAGACCAACTTAAACAAGTCTTCCAAGGACTTCTTCCACAAATGTTAAAAAAAGGAGAGGAGGCGTTTAACACTAATATTGATTCTTTAATAGACTTAATTTATCAGCACGGAAATGAAAGCTCTGATAAATTAAATACTTTAGCTCAGAAAACTAAAGAAAAAGTTGATGACGCTTTAGAGGGAGTTGACGAACGAGTGGCTACTGTTGAAGGCCAAATGAAAGAAATTCAACAATTAAAAGAACAATTATTAGATTTGGCTACACAATTCAAGGATTATCAAAAATCAGTTGATCTACAAGCTAGCGCTGGATCTCGACAGTCTAGATTAGATCCAAGATTGAGAGAAAGATGGGATTGTCAAAAAGCATCTCAAACACTTCAAGCCACTGCTGCAGCTACAACAAGCTCATTATCTAACACAGGATCACAAGATCAAGATAATGGTACTCAGTCAACAATAATTTCATTAGTTAGCACTAGCTCAGCTCAGAACATAAGCACTTCACAAAGTGAAGCACAAAAAACTGCTGAAGAATCAAGAATTGAAAATTTAGAAAGAGCGCTTAAAGAAAAAGATCTAGCATCAGCGCAACAAATACAATTCATGCAAGAACAGATGCAACGTATGACGCAGATGCAACAACAGACGCTGGCTCAAATGCAGGAAATACTAAAGCAACAAGAAGAACAAAAATCTACTCAGAATTTGCCAAATCAAAAATTGCCAGAAACTATGTTAGCAACTGATCTAGTTAATGAGCTATGTGAAATTGAGATCAATGAAAGGGTAGAAAATTTCACTGATAGTTATCCAGAATTAAAGGATTTGGTAGAACTTCAAGATAAATTAATGAATAAAATATTAGAGGATACAAATACTGAATCATTACCACAACTATCAACCAAAATTATCACGCTTGAAAAAGAATTGTTGGATAAACTTACAAGTAATGCTAGTAAAGGCACAATAACTACTAAAATTAGACTTATAAACCTACAATTTGTAAGTATAGAGAAAATTTTAACTCAGTCTAAACAAAGTATAGTGTCTTCGACACATCATAGTATACCGTTTGTATCTTTACAATCATCTAGTAGTGACGGCGGTACCCCAACCCCTCCAACAAGCACAAGACCATACACTCTTAATCCTTTGCATGTAGAATCTCCACAGCATATAAGTGGTGGTAGGAGTAAGCTTGATCCAGAAGATATCTCTAATTTAGCTACTACAACTCAATTATATAGTTCCGCAGTAGATCTTTCTTTAACACTACCAACAATAACTAGCGTTGCTTCTGGTAAGAATTATACAGCAATCTCTACGTCCTCAACAACTTCTCGTAATCAGATAGAAAGAGCAACATCCACTAAACATTTGATTACACCAAAAAGACTAAAGGATATTGAATTAAATAGTGTGGACGAGTTATTAGAACAACATAGTAGTATTGATTCAGTTTTCGAAAGTATTGAGAAAAAATTTCCGAAGATCGTTAAACAAAATAATTCCGAAGATATTGAGAAAGAACCCACGGATATCAAAGGTAAAGCTATAAATAAATTATCTAAAAATAGACTTTCATTTAATAGTAAAATTAACTTAATACAAAACATAAAAAATTCTGATAGAAATACAGAAATACAGAAAGAAGATTTAAATACCATTAGTGAAAATTTGACTATGCTTAGAAATGGACTAATGAAATTAAATAATATGAAGGTAGATGATATAGAAGATACGTTCATAGATACAGTAGTAACAGTATATGTTTCAAATTTTAATATTAATATAGATATACTGAATAACCCAGAAAAGAAATATGTCCTTGATCCCAACGGCGATGCAGTGGATGGTAATACTACAAAAAGCACTATACCAAACCGACAAGTAATAATACATTCTCTAGCATCACCAAAGAGTATTATTACACCAAGGACTCCGCCAAGAAATATACACCCAGGCGACAGTAGCCAAACCACATCAAATACAGGTACACCTAAACAAGATGAGGTGAAAAAAGCGCTATTTTTTAGTAGTGATTCTAATTTATGATAATTTAGGTTGAGCAGATAATGTTGATGTTCCAAAAAATTCAACTAAATCAAGTGGTAGACCGTATAGTAATAGTAGTTATGCCGTATCAGATAGCGTTAGCTCAAGCAGTAATGCTCAACCTACAACAGAGGAACATGAAGAAAAACCTAGTTCAAGTAGTAGTGAGGGAAAATAAGCACTAAATGTTTAGCATAATTTATGAGCACGGCAAACCGGCGCTAAGGAAATGTTGTATAATAAGGAATGTTAACAAGTATTGGGAGTATAAAAATGTTATTAGAAACCTTTAAAACAGTACCAGATCATAGAAGAGCCCAGGGACGGAAATATGATTTAGGCACATTACTATTCTTAAGTACGTTAGCATTATTAAGTGGAGCAAAAGGTTATAAAGATATTTGTACTTACATTAATAGTAGATTCGGAGAATTAAAGGAATTGTTTGCCATTAAATGGCGTGAAGCTCCTAAAAGAACAACAGTAAATGATACATTGCGTGGTATTAAATCTAGTGTATTAGAAGAACTATTTAGAGCATATGCAAATAAGTTAAATGAACGATTATCAACAGGGATTAATACACCTAGATTAGCATTAGATGGAAAAACACTAAGAGGTAGTTACGATAATTTAAAAGATCATAAAAGCTTGCATCTTCTAAGCGTGTTCTGTGTGGAGAACCAATTAATTCTTGGGCATATTTCAGTTGA